>JAAYSV010000007.1 GCA_012518215.1 Bacillota bacterium | reverse complement strand
TTCTTCGGTCGCCCCAAAAAGCAGGGCTCCCTCAGAATGACAGGTAATACACTGTCACATCACGTCGGCAGTCCCGTTTCGCTTCCTCGCCTTCACCGGCTATGGCAACCATTCACTCTATGTCGCTTACGCCAACATATCGGTACGGGGAAAAGATAAAAGCCAGGAACCAGTTTATGCCGGTAGGAAGGATTACATGAGGAGGGATTCTTCGGTCGCCCTGAAAAACAGGGCGACCTCCCCCCCCTGTCATTCCGAGCAAGCGGTCTTTGACGGGAACACCAACACGAAACCACTAAGAATAATTATGTAGAAACGGTAACAGCAGAATAAAAAAAAGCGCCGCGAGGAATCTCGGGCAGGGGCAGGCGTTGTGCTTGACGATGGCAACCATTCACTCTATGTCGCTTACGTCAACATATCGGTACGGGGAAAAGATTAAAACTGGAAACAGTTTATGCCGGTAGGAAGGAGTACATGAGGAGGGGATTCTTCGGTCGCGGCAAACTACAGCCGCTCTCTCAGAATGACAGTACTGGAAAAACAGTCGTGCGGAATGGCACAATACCGGGGAGGGAGTGCGGCGACTTCCTCCCCCTGTCATTCCGAGCAAGCGGTGTTTGACAAGAACACTAACATGAATCTACAGAGAATAATGATGTAGAAACGGTAACACCGGAGTAAAATAATAGCGCCGCGAGGAATCTCGGGCAAGGGCAAGCAATGTGATTGACCATGCCTTCTTTCCCTGGCATGCGGATGAAACAATCCCGGCGGAGAATTGCCCCGCCGGGATTTCCAAAGATACAGTTGTGGCGTGTCAACATGTTTCACCGAAACCTTTTTCAGCACGTCTGGCCGATGGTTGTCGCGGCAAGCCTAGAAAAATTGCCCCATGTAAGTGACGAGATCACCGATACGGCATGAATAAGCCCACTCATTGTCGTACCAGGTTACCACCCTGACCAGATTGCCCCCCACCACCATCGTGGAGAGCCCATCGACAATGCTTGAGTAGGGATTGCCCTTGAAATCCATGGAAACGAGGGGTTCATCGCTGTAAGCCAGCGCCATCGACCGACCCGCCGCTTTCATGAAAGCATCGTTGATCTCCTCGGCGGTAACCTCCCGGTCAAGCTCAACCACAAAATCGACCACGGAAACCGTCGCCGTGGGAACCCTGAGGGCAAAACCATTGAGGAGGCCATCCAGTTCCGGCATGACCAACCCGACAGCTTTGGCTGCCCCGGTCGAGGTTGGAATGATGGAAAGGGGAGCGGAACGCGCCCGGCGCAGATCCTTGTTGGGGAAATCCAGCAATACCTGATCATTTGTATAGGCATGGGTAGTATTCATCAACCCTTTTCTGATCCCGAAATTATCATGAAGAACCTTGACCACCGGTGCCAGGGCATTGGTGGTGCAGGAAGCATTGGATATGATGTGATGCTCATCGTGGCGGTAATCGTTCTCGTTGACACCAAGAACGATGGTCAGATCAACATTGTCGCCCGGGGCTGTGATGATCACTTTTTTTGCACCCGCTTGCAGATGGGCAGATGCCGCCTCACGGGAACGGAACCTTCCGGTAGCTTCAATGACGACATCCACTCCCAACTCTGACCATGGAAGATCCCGGGGATCCCTTTCGCTAAAAACCTTTATCTCTTCTTCCCCGATAACAAAAAAGTCTCCATGAACGCTTACTTCCTGATCCCAGATACCGTAACTCGAATCGTATTTAAGAAGGTGTGCCAACGTTGCAGTGTCTGTCAGATCATTGATGGCTACCACCTTGTAATCTTCTCGCCCCCAACCGGCCCGCAAAGAAAGCCTTCCAATCCTACCAAATCCGTTGATGCCAACCTTTAACATAGAAGCACATCCTCCTCATCAAAATTTATTATTCTGCCCCTGTTGTGTTTCTACCGTTGCACAGTTATATATCAAGATATGAGGCCAGGCCCCTTTTTACCCATTATTATATTATGACCACATCGGGACAAAATAAAGATTGAGATAAAATGCCTGTCAATTGTTGCTTTGATGCCCATGTGTTAAAATAAAAAAGCATTCTACTTTTTTACCTGTTATAGTATATCATGAAATTTCATGACTGCAAGATACGTGTGGACCAAAAACATTGATCGCGAATACGGAGGGATTCCTATGGATGCAATCAAAGTAGCCGTCTGCGGTGCTTCCGGCAACATGGGACGGGAAGCCATCAGGGCAATCAGTGAGCAAAACACTCTACGGCTGGTCGGAGCCCTGGATATCAGGGATTCCGGCAAAGATGTGGGGCTATTGATCGGCAGCAGGCCCCTTGGCATAGAAATATCTCTGGACCTTGAACCGATGTTGCAGGCAAGCGGGGCAGAGGTCATGGTTGATTTTACAGCTCCGGCAGCAGTGATGGAACACATATTCACGGCCCTCAAGAATGGGGTAACCCCGGTAGTGGGAACAACCGGGTTGACTGACCCGGACCTGGAACAGGTTGCCTCATGGGTTGACCGATTTGAAACGGGGGCAATCATCGCTCCCAATTTTGCCATGGGAGCCATCCTCATGATGAAATTTTCCCGCATCGCCGCCCGCTATTTCGATCAGGTCGAAATAATTGAACTTCACCATGAACACAAGATCGATGCCCCATCGGGGACGGCGATCAAGACAGCCCAGATGATCACGGCGGAAAGAAAAGAAGAGGGCAGCCTGCCCGGCCGGACTACTGCAGGCAGGCCGGAAGAAATAGAGAAGATAAGCGGTGCCCGGGGAGGGCGCTACGAAAATATCCATATTCACAGCATCAGATTGCCCGGCATGGTAGCCCATCAGGAAGTTATTTTCGGAGGCAATGGGCAGACGCTGAGTATCAGGCACGATTCCATGGACCGGCGTTCTTTCATGCCTGGCCTGCTCATGGCCATCGACCGTGCCCCCCGGCTGAAAAAATTGATCTACGGCATGGAAAACCTGATTGATTTTTAGCATCCTTGCTTAACACTCTTGCCGCCGGTTATGCATAGTATATATAAAAATCGAGTAACCGGTGGGCTGATAGATGGACGAACAACGTTTGAATGATAAAAAAATTGACCTTATCATTGACATGGATGTGCTGAAGCCAAGCACATCCGTTCAGCTTGGTATCCGGAAACTGCAGGAGGAAGGAGCCTCGATCTTCCCCCGCATCCTTCTACCCGCTGGTGAGGAAGCTGATTACAGGGTCATAAGCAAACTCCTTTCCCTCCTGAACATCGGGGAAGAAGAACTGCTGACCGATTTCATCATCGCTCACGATTTCTGTTCTTTGTACAGAAACACGATAGATATTCTCTTCATGGTAACCGGTTCGGTACATCTGCTGGAACAACTGCACGATCACCTCCTGCATGAATACAACTGTTTACACTCCGCCGGGCGATATGCCACCACCCCCCCGGTAGTGGTGTCTTTGCACCCGGGTGTCAGCGCCTTCAATCTACCGGGAGCCGTCTCACGGCTGCTCAAGATACCCCGCGTTTTCTGGGTGCCTTTCGGATGGGAAATTGCCTCCGCCTTCAAACTCCGACTGAGTGTTCGCAACGACCTCTGGGGCGAAACATGCATCCTGGCTCTTGAGGGGCAGCAAATTCAGCCCTTCTTTATCGAGATTTCGGGTATAACGGGATAACAGCGAACACCGTTACTGTTATTCGAAGGGAGCCCCATCTCCCTCTGCATCCCCTCCTCGAACACACCCTACTACCGGCATAAACCGGTTCCCGTTCTTCTTTTAAAGCATACCCACTAACCTCTGGAGTAAAAATGGCCTACCTGTCATTCCTGAACTGGTTCCCTTTTTTTCTTTCCGAGTTACCTGTCATTCTGAGTGAGCCCTGCTTTTTGGGGCGACCGAAGAATCCCCTCCTCATGTACCCCTTCCTACCGGCATAAACTTTTTCCAGTTTTAATCTTTTCCCCGTACTGATATGTTGGCGTATGCGACATGGAGTGAATGGCTGCCATCGTCAAGCACAGCGCCTGCCTCTGCCCGAGATTCCTCGCGGCGCTATTTTTTCACTCCGGTGTTACCATTTCTACATCATTATTCTCTGTAGCTTCATGTTGGTGTTCCTGTCAAAAACCGCTTGCTCGGAATGACAGGGGGGGGAGGGAGCCCTGTTTTTCAGGGCGACCGAAGAATCCCCTTCTCATGTACTCCTTCCTACCGGCATAAACTGGTTCCAGTTTTAATCTTTTCCCCGTACCGATATGTTGGCAACAGCGACATAGAGTGAATGGTTGCCATAGCCGGTGAAGGCGAGGAAGCGAAACGGGACTGCCGACGTGATGTGACAGTGTATTACCTGTCATTCTGAGGGAGCCCTGCTTTTTGGGGCGACCGAAGAA
>JAAYSV010000006.1 GCA_012518215.1 Bacillota bacterium | reverse complement strand
GATTGGAGCAGGTGCAATACGTTATGGGAGGGTAGGAAGGTTTAAAAAAACAACAGAAAGGAGTGTTACGGATGCCGGGACTTGAAAACCTGTCCATGTTTCTGCCTTTTATACTGTTACTGGTTCTTTTCTATTTTCTGTTGATCAGACCCCAGCAAAAACAGCAAAAAGTGAGGCAAGAAATGCTCAACAACCTCAAAAAAGGTGACAGGGTGGTCACCATAGGGGGTATACACGGTGTGATCAAGGAAATACAGGAGGAGACGCTGTCAATACGCATTGCCGACAACATCAACATCAAAATCAACCGCAACGGGATTGACTCCGTATTGACGGAGTAAAATAAATGCTGACATAAAAAATAACCCGGGGGCATAAATTCTACCAACAGGATAAACAAGGCAAGACAATATTTTTCAGGGGGTAGAATTCATGGCTCAAAATCAGGGGAACTTGAGGGACGTTACGTATCCCGAAAAAGAGGGTAACGTTTTTCTTCCAGCCATATTGCAGGGACTTCTGCTGGCCATCACGATATCTGCCCTCCTGCTTCTTGTCGGTACAGCGGTTATCCACTGGACCGATGCCCCGGAACGCTATTCTTCCATAATGGTTTTCGCGGTAAGCCTGGTGGGGTTACTCGCCGGCTCCCACTTCACGGGAAAAAAAATTGGAAGCAAGGGATGGCTCAATGGCGGTATCGTGGGGCTATTTTACGTGGCACTGGTGTTGATTCTGGGTTTTATATTCATCGAAAATTTCACTCTCGGTTTTGCTTTTGTGAGCAAGGTATTCCTGGGTTTTATTTTCGGGGCATTGGGGGGTATCTGGGGCGTGAACAGTTGATTCCGTTTTTTTTAAAATAAAAACTCCCCTTCATCGGAAGGGGAGTTTTTTTGTACCCCGATCCTCGACCTGGTGGTGCCATTCCGGCCGCGGGAGGATTCTGCCTCAAAATGAACAAGGTTCCCTTCTGCCATGCTTTCAGTTTGATAAATGAAAGGAATGCCCCCGGACCGGGGCGGGAAACCGGGCCAGGGTGTTATTGTATTCCCGATCAATAAAACCCCGGAAAAGATGACCCCCTTTCCTTGCGGGAAAAGTTATGTTATATTCTATACACGAACATATGTTCCATATATTGTGATTGCGGGGGCATGGCCATCAAATGAAAGAACGAAAAATTTTACTTGTCGATATGGAATCTTTCTATGCCAGTGTAGAAATTGCCGCCAATCCTTCCTTGCGCGGAAAACCGGTAGCCGTATGCGGGGATCCGGAACAGCGCCGGGGCATCATTCTGGCGGCAAACAAGGAGGCCAAAGCATGGGGGATAAGGACAGGAATGTGGGCGGGGGAAGGTAGAAGCCTTTGCCCCAACATCATTTATGTGAAACCGCATATGAAACTTTATATCGACATCTCCCTGGCCATCACCGATATACTTTCGCAATTTACTGACCGTCTTTTTCCCTATTCCATAGATGAACAGTTTCTGGATATCACCGGTTGTGAAAAATTGTTTGGTGACCCGCATACGATGGCTTTTTCCATTATCGAGGCTATCCGCAAAGAAACCGGCATCAATTCCAGGATAGGAATCGGCAGCAATCTGCTCCAGGCCAAGATGGCCTGCGACCGCTTTGCCAAAAAAAACGAGGAAGGCGTTTTTGAATTATCTGCCCGGAATTATTCCCGCCTCGTCTGGCCCCTGCCGATCAGCGACCTTTTCGGTGTGGGAAAACGGATGAATTACAATCTGCAGCGTATGGGAATCAGAAATATCGGACACCTTGCCCTTCTGTCCCGGGAAACCCTCAGGCGCCGCTGGGGAGCGAACGGGGAAATCCTGTGGCTCAATGCCCATGGCATTGACTATTCAAAAATTCTGACCACGGTTGCCGGAGAACAGAAAGGGGTAAGCCACTCCATGACCCTGCCCCGGGACTACAGGAAGATAGAGGAGATCGAGACAGTTCTGCTCGAGCTGGCGGAAGAAACCTGTTACCGGGCAAGAGCTATACACAAGGCTGCCCGGGTTGTACACCTCTACTGCCAGGGGGCCGATTTTGATGCGCCCTCGGGTTTTTCCCGTCAAAGGACATTGCCTGAACCCAGCGCCCGGACGATGGACATTTACTCCCCGCTCCTGAAACTGTTCAAAACATACTGGGATGGAAGGGCAATCCGCAGACTGGGAGTCTCTCTTTCGCAGCTCGTGGATGTAGACCGGATACAACTCTCTTTTTTGGGAAACAGGGAGAAAGAGAGAAAACTGGGAAAAGCCATGGATGAAATAAGGCAGCGTTACGGGCCAACCGCCATATTCCGCCTTTCATCGCTCGCTTCGGGGGGTTGTTTTCTGGAATCCTCCACGAGAATAGGGGGGCATGAAAGATGAGCAAGAAGATCTACAACCAATTTTTGTGTAGCCGGATGATGCTCCACGAACACCGGATGGAACTGTCTTTGCAATCGAAAAATAGGGACGGAGACAGGAAGGACAACTTTTCCCACATCGATGAACAACAGCTGGATGAATTTGAACGCCTCCTGGATGAATCCCTGAGGTTGGGAACGCGGATTGCTTTCAAGATAAAGACCCCGGGAAATAAAGGGGCGGATTCCCGCATTGTCAGGGGGGTCGTCATAAAGAAAGATGTCCGGAAAGGGGAAATAATGCTGTTCACCGGGGAAGGAATGGAAAAAATAACTGTCTGCCACCTTCTGGATATAAAAAAATGACTATCGGCCATTGGTTAAAAATGTTATACCCTACCGGCAAAAGAGTTGATATAATAATTGTAAAAAATGATTGTAAAAGTGTGATCAACTGATTGGCGGTGAAAGATGATGAATGAAAACGAATCGGGCGGGAACATGGGTCTGACCGATATTTCACACGAAAGCGGAAAAATATCTGGCGCTCTTTCCTGGTTATTGCTTGCAACGGTAGTGATCCTGATCGGCATCGCCGCCATGATCATCCTGAAGCTGACACCCCTGAATCTTGAAACAGATGAAGAGGTCATTGATTATATGGGTATGACCTTTGCAGGAGAAACGGAAGACGGGGTGCCACGGGGAAAAGGGATATTGACCGTCGATGGCAATGTTGTTTACCAGGGTTCTTTTCAGGTACTCGCCTTCGGCAACATCGAGTATCTGGGTGAAACCAGAAAGGGGGAACCACACGGAAAGGGGGTGCTGATCCTGGAGGGAAAGCCCCGTCATCATAGCTCCAAAATGAGAACGATCACCTATCCGGAAATCAGATATGTCGGAGAACTGCAGATGGGGCTGCCGCATGGAACGGGGGCATTGATCAACGATAACGGCGATATTTACATAGGAACCTTTGAAAAAGGGCTGATGCATGGGAAAGGTATCTACCTGCAGGAAGACGGCACCAGTTACGAAGGAGAATACAAAAGCAACAAACGTGAAGGTCAGGGCATACTGACGATGGGTGATGGCACCCGGTACAGCGGGTCATTCAGGGACAACCGGATGCATGGGGAAGGCGTACTTACCTTTCCCGACGGGGTGGAACAGCACGGGAGATGGGAAGACGGCCTCCTTCAGCAAGATTGAACGCTATCGATTGGAGATGCTGCAGATGAAATCTTTCAAAAGCGTGGCACTGGTATTTGCCATTTTGTTGCTGGCCTCGATATGGTTTCCCGGCAGGGCAGCCGCCGATGTGATTCATTACGGTGACGTCAACAATGACGGGCATACAGACGTTAATGATGCCATCCTGGTTCTGCGGGATGTGGTCGGCCACGAAAAGATAAAAGAAATTTACGGCATGGAAGGCGCCCGCCGGGCAAAGGTAACCATCGGGAAGGAAATCGATGTCGGAGATGCAATCATGATATTGAGAAAAACCGTGGAGCTGGTTCAAAAATTCCCTATCGAGAAGACCCCGCTGCTCGGCCCGGCCCTGGCCACCGTGGAGAAGGCACAACGGTGGGTCAGGAAGCGGGGGAAAGATAATGAGGGAAACTACAAGTATCATCAGAGATTCATCGATATTGCCCCGACATACTGGCAATATGGAGAACTCACCGGTATCAGGCCGGAAGTGCTCTATGCACAGTCTGCCAAGGAGACCAATTTCGGCCTGTTCACGGGCAATGTCCGGCCCTATCAGAACAATTGGGCAGGGATAAAGACCGGTAACCCCACCGGGGATGAGACCGAGGACCACCAGGCCTTTGACAGCCCCGAGGATGGGGTAAGGGGGCATTACAACCATATAAATGCCTACATCTTCGGAAAATCCGGAACGCCTATCGGCACCCCCCACCCGCGTTACCATGTTGTCCTGACAACCCCCTCGGCAGGCACAATCCGCTATGTCGAGGAGTTGGGGGGGCGCTGGGCCCCGAATCCCGCATACGGGCAGAGCATCGCCGATGTTTATCTTGACGGTATCCTGAACACAAAATAATTCCGATGGATTGCAGAGGCAAAGATATCAGAATATTGCGCAAATTCATTGACAATTCCTTCCGCCAATGCCATAATGGTCATAGTAGGCCATCTTCATCCTTTTTTGAGGGATCCTTTTCGATGGCATCAGGGTGGTGATCGACGATGCCCAATATCTTGAACATCGTCATGATCGTTGCGTTTTTTGTGGGTTTTTCTTTTTTGATCAGAAAAATACTGCTCAGGGATCGTCCGGAAAGAACAGACCAGGAATAGGAATACAGCAACCGACATATAAAAGACCAATCATCACTTCTTTTTTCATTCGAAACCGGGAAAACAATCATTCAATATTGCTGACAGAGGGGGAAAATTCTGCCGATGTCCGTTTCTATCCCCGGGTATCCGCAAGAGTTTTCCGGAGTTGTGGCAGATTCGAATCTACGGTTCCTTTGGGATGTAAAACATCACCTTCTGGTTATGGATTCCACCACTCCGTCATCATTAAACTCGAAACGGACATAATCGTTGAACTCCGATTCAACTACATAGTCACTATAAATCAAATCGCTAGGCTTGCCTGTCTCCTTGTTATAATAGCAGGAACCCTCCATCCCAATAATCATTCCATCCTTTTCTACTTCCTCAAGATAGTAAAGGGGTTCCGCATCCGGATCTCCCAGGCGGTTGCGTATATTGCCGCTTTGCCTCAGATATTTGTTTATCACCGCATCGAAACTGTCGCCCACGTGTATGTTCCTGGGGCCCGGATATTCCGGGCTGCTTATCGTATATTCCAGGTAAGAATACACATCCTCATAATATTTCAATACCAACCCGTCATAATACAGAAGATGGTAGTGTCCCCCGTAATCGTTGAAACCTTTCTCCTCCCTGAGGGGAGGACCCATTACTTTTACAATGCCATCAAGACTCATATCCCGCCTCAAACCGATAGTTTCCAGACCAAATTCACAGCCAGTAAACGGCTGGTTGCCTGGTATATCAAGATATTCTTTTGCCACCCATCCGACGGCCCCCGTGTGGGGATCCTTCACTTCCCACCATGTGAACTCATCGGGGCTCTGTAAATCTTCATGCTTGCTCACGACCTCGAAGACACAGCCCCTGGGAAACTTGTCTATTACATCGCTGTCCTTCTTGTTTTTTGATCCGGCTGTTTTGCGCAGAGTCAGGTTACTCCCCGGTTTAACATTGACAATGTACAATTCAGGCTCTTTCATTTTCTCGACTTCGGTTTCAGGTTCATTCAGATCTTCCTCCAAGCTGCTGATTTCTTCAAGCTCGGTGAGCTGATGAACGGGATTGGATTCTTCTTTTCCGATTCCGAAACGTTCAAGGAGGGGGCTGCAACCGGCAAAAATGAAAAGCATGACAGCAGCAAGAACAACCAGAACCATCTTTACAATATTTTGTTTCTGAAAAATAATACAAAACAAAACGACATCCTCCTTTATTGGATACCCTGCCATTTTGCAATCCCCGGGATCAGGCAAAACCATATCTGCCATACGTTTCAATTCGTCAAGATATTATTGATTCCTTTTTTTGACTTGAAGGTATTGCCAGGGTTTCCGGGGTTCGTGTGCAACGGCAAAATATGATTGTCACGATAATATGGATATCGTTTCCTCTCCCGGGAATGAAGCAGAAAATGATTCCCGTCAACAACTTGATACCGTCTCTGCGCCTGCGTTTCTTGCAAAGAAACGGAGTTTATAATAAAATAATCATGTTATCCCGTCAATTCGGAATCCGGGGGAATCTGCCATGGAACGCATAAAAATAGGTTTTATCGGTTGTGGAGTCATGGGTTCTGCCATTGTAAATGGTGTCTTGAAAAGCGGTCTGTTTGCCGAACAGAATGTATGGATCAACGATCGTGATACTGCCAAAACTGCATCACTGGGGAAAAACTTTGCTGTTAACATAACTGACAATGTTTCAGAACTTTGCCAGAAGAGCGATGTCATCATCATAAGCATAAAACCCGATGGTTTCGATTCGCTCCTCAGGGAGATCGAACCCTTCCTGGGAGAGGACCGGATAATCGTGTCTGTTGCCGCCGGGGTAAGTACGGCTTCCATCGAAAGGATCCTGGGGAACAGGAGGGTGGTAAGGGTGATGCCCAATACACCTTGCCTGGTAGGGGAAGGGGTCATGGCCCTTGCGGCGGGAAAATATGCCCGGCCTGCCGACCTGGACATGATGGAAAAGATCTTCAAACCGCTGGGGATGACCGTGCGCATACCCGAAAAAAACATGAATGCGGTTACTGCCCTGAGCGGTAGCGGCCCGGCCTATGTATTTCTGTTTATCGAAGCACTTGCAGATGGCGGGGTGAACCTGGGCCTGGACCGTCACCTATCTACCCGTCTGGCTCTGCAAACCATTCTGGGTTCAGCGCAAATGGCCCAAAAAACGGATACCGGTGTAGTCGATCTGAAAAATATGGTGGCCTCGCCCGGCGGTACGACCATGGCCGCTCTGAAAGTGTTTGAAGAAAATGCTTTCAAAGGTACGGTCATCAATGCTTTGGCCAGAGCGGCTGCCAGGGCCGGGGATCTGGAGGAATGACAGAATAAACCAAAAAGGAGTTTCTGCTAAATTGGCTGATCATGATAACGGCAAATATGTGGATATCAATGCCGCGAAGAATGTGGTCATAAAAATCGGTACCCGACTGCTGACGGATGCATCCGGAAAACTGAATTTGACATACATGGAGAACCTCGTCAAGGTTATCTCTGAAATCAAAGGCAAGGAAAGACACATCGCTATCGTCTCATCCGGAGCCATTGGAGCGGGAGTCGGCCGATTGAATATGGAACGCAGGCCAGTGACAATTCCTGAAAAACAGGCAACTGCAGCAGTGGGACAGGGGTTGCTTATCCAGCATTACGAAAGGTGTTTTGCCAGGTATCATCTTCCCGTTGCGCAGATTTTGCTAACCAGGGGAGACCTTGTTGACAGGCAAAGATATGTAAATGCACGTAACACGATCCATACGCTTCTTCGCTGGGGAGTTATTCCCGTTATCAATGAAAATGATTCCGTATCAGTCGAGGAGATCAAATTCGGTGATAACGACCGTCTTTCCTCGCTGGTTTCGTCTTTGATCGATGCTGACCTGCTCGTCATTTTAACCGATATCGACGGCCTCCATGATGCCGATCCGGCAGCACATGAAGGGTCCAGATTGATACCCGTGGTGGAAAACATTACACCGGAAATCAAGAAATGCGCCGGCAACACACATGACGATCTATCCACGGGGGGAATGATCACCAAGATACAGGCAGCCCAGATTGCCGTAAAATCAGGAATCAACATGGTCATCGCCAACGGAACCGATCCCGGAAACCTGTTGCGTCTTTTTGATGGGGAAAAAGTGGGCACCTTGTTTATGGCCAAAGATCATGGCTTGAGACAGCGGCAACGTTGGATAGCTTTCGGACGTGTTATCGAAGGGGAACTCAAAATAGATGGAGGGGCCAGAAAAGCTTTGTTTTCAAACGGAAAGAGCCTTCTGCCCGTGGGCATCGTAGAGGTAAAAGGAGACTTTGCACGCGGAGATCTGGTCATCGTCAGCGATCTGAAAGGAAAAGAGATCGGTCGAGGGCTCGTCAACTACAGTTCTGCAGAGATCAAGAAGATCATGGGACACCCGAGTTCGATGATCGATGATCTTCTGGGGTTTTGCCTGGAAGAAGAAGTAATCCACCGGGATAACATGGTTATCAAAATGTAAATCAAGAAAGGGGAAATCGGAAACAATGGCTTCTGAAATGAAAACACTGCTTGAATCGGCAAAACAGGCCTCGTACGTTCTTGCTGCTGCCTCCACCGAGATAAAAAACAAGGCCCTGCGTACAATGGCGGAGGAACTTGAAAAACAGGAGAAAAAAATACTGGATGCCAACAAAATGGATCTGGACCAGCTTCGCCAGAAAGAAGGATTCAACGAAGCATTCTATGACCGCCTGCTTCTGAATTCCCAACGGATTGAAGCTATGGCTGAAGGCATTGAAGATATCGCTGCTTTGCCTGACCCGGTGGGAGAGATTGAATCCATGTCGCCCCGTCCCAACGGTCTCCTCGTGGGAAGGATGCGCACACCGCTGGGCGTGGTAGGTATAATATACGAAGCCAGGCCAAATGTCACCGTTGATGCCGCCGGGTTGTCCCTGAAATCGGGAAATGCGGTTGTTCTCCGTGGCAGTTCAGAGGCGCTGAATTCCAATATTGCGTTGGCCGAAGTGTTGAGAGAGGCACTGGTATCTTGCGGGCTTCCCGATGGCAGCGTTGTCCTGATCCGGGAAGCGGACAGGGCTGCAGCACGAGAAATGATGCGTATGAATCAGTATCTCGATGTTCTGATACCCCGGGGGGGGCCGGCTTTGATCAAGGCCGTCATAGAAAATGCCACCGTTCCGGTTATCCAGACCGGAGCGGGCAATTGCCATACCTATATTGATGAGGGCGCCGACGTTGGGATGGCCGTCTCCATCGCAATCAACGCGAAAATTCATCGTCCAGGCGTATGCAACGCGTTGGAAACCCTCCTCGTAAACGAGCGGATCGCGGACAGGGTACTGCCCCCTATCATCGAGGCATTGATTGCCGAACATGTTGAAATCAGAGGGTGCGAACTTGCCCGAAAATATCATGAAAAGGTAAAATTGGCTGATGAAGAAGATTGGTTCACCGAATACTTGAGCCTCGTGATGGCTGTTCGTGTAGTCAGCAGCATGCAAGAAGCCATAGATCACATTCACAAATACGGCACGGGGCATTCGGAGTGCATCGTTACCGATGATTATCAGCGCTCAAGAAAGTTTCTCCGACTCGTAGATGCAGCGGCAGTTTATGTCAACGCTTCAACAAGGTTCACGGATGGATTTGAATTCGGGCTTGGCGGAGAAATGGGAATCAGCACCCAGAAACTTCATGCACGTGGACCGATGGGGTTGGATGCCCTCACGGGACTGAAGTATGTCATTCTCGGTGATGGGCAGACAAGATCATGACATTCTACAGCCCTGACTTTTCCGGTGAGTCAAAAAGGAAGTCGGGAGAGGAGTGATAGTATGAAAAGATTCAAGGACAGTTTGAACGGATCCAACATCATGCTGGTTGACACCACCCTGAGGGATGGTGAACAGACTGCCGGGGTGGTCTTCTCCAACAACGAGAAGATTCGTATAGCAAAAATGCTTGACGGGGTTGGTGTTCATCAGATAGAAGCGGGTATACCGGTGATGGGCGGTGATGAGAAGGAAGTCATCTCCAGGTTGACCCAATTGGGTCTCGGCGCCAGTATCATGGCCTGGAACCGGGCCCATATTGAAGACGTCAAGCATTCCATGGATTGCGGCGTCGATGCGGTGGCAATATCCATATCCACTTCCGATATACACATAGCTCATAAACTTCAAAAATCACGGGAATGGGTACTGAACAGCATGGCGGAGACGGTTGAATTTGCCAAATCGAACCAACTTTATGTTTCGGTCAATGCCGAGGATGCTTCCCGTTCGGATCTGGATTTTTTGATTGAATTTGCCCGTGTGGCCGGAAATCTGGGCGCAGACCGCCTGCGTTTCTGTGACACGGTGGGAGCACTTGAACCTTTCAAAACTTACGAAGTGATTTCCCGTCTCCTGGAGAAAACTGACCTGGAAATCGAAATGCATACCCACAATGATTTTGGCCTGGCCACTGCCAATGCACTTGCCGGTGTCAAAGCAGGAGCACGTTTTGTCGGGGTGACTGTCAATGGATTGGGCGAGAGGGCAGGGAACGCTCCGTTGGAAGAAGTGGCCATGGCATTGAAGTTTCTGTTCAATGTCAAGATGGATGTAAAAACAAAGGATTTCCGGGAACTCTCCGATTATGTTGCCATGGCCTCCGGAAGACCGTTACCCATCTGCAAGCCTATCGTCGGTAACAATATGTTCGCACATGAATCCGGCATCCATGCCGATGGAGTAATCAAGAACCCCAATACCTATGAAATATTCAGCCCCGAAGAGGTGGGGCTGGAAAGGCAAATTGTGCTGGGTAAACATTCGGGTTCAAATGCAATCATCATGAAATTCAAGGAATATGGCATAAACCTTTCCAATGAAGAAGCCGAAAAAATATTGCCCATACTGAGAAGTACCACTATCAATTTGAAAAGACCCCCTTTTGACAAGGAAATAATGTACATTTATGAAGAATATCTGAGGGAAAAAGCCGAAAAGGAATCAGGAGAGTAGCAGCTTTTTGTAGAACAACAGTTATTTTGCGTACCCATTATTTCCGAACGGTAAAATATGGTTATAAAAAAGGAGGTTGAAGAACAGATGATCGGAAATTTCTTGACCATGTTGTTGGGGTTGATATCCGTTTCAAGGGAAAAAAAAGATCTGATACTGAAATTGATTCAGGACAACAATGATGTTAAACGCAAGGAATTTGCCTGTTTCATGAATGATGTCATGGAAAGAGGCGAAGGAGAGAAGGCCAATCTACTCCTTAAATTGGCAGAAGGAGTAGAAACATTGAGAAAAACCATTGTAACCAAACAGGAAATCGACGAGCTCGAACGTAAAATAGACAGGTTGAACAAAGAATTGCAATCCATTTGATCGGGTTTCGGGCCCCGTCACCAGAACCCCGGAATCCTTTTCCAGTGTACTGATATGCTGAACAAAATACTGGCTACCGTCTGTTTTTCTGTTTTTCCCTTGCCTGCTGATGGATCAAACAGCATGAAAATAAATCCGGATTCAAAAAAAATTCAGGACAATAATATATTGAACGGAGATATTGTCATGAAAAATGAATATTACTGCATCCTGGACATCGGGGGGACAAAGTTACTGGCACTACTTGTGGACTCCCGGCGACGGGTGCTTTATAAAGAAAAATTTCCCACCATCAGCGGGAATACTATCGATCCATTGGTCGATCAGATCTGTGATACCGTGGAACGGGCCAGGCAGCAGTTGAAAAAGGGAACCGAACTTGCCCGGCTGGGTATATGTATAGCCGCCTTTGTCGATTACCGAACTGGCGATCTGTACGGTGCGCCCAACCTGAAAATCAGGGAAAAAGTGGCCTTCAGGGACATTCTCCATCAGCGTCTTGAATTGCCGATTGTCATCGAAAATGATGCCAATGCAGCCGTGCTGGGTGAAGTAAAATACGGTGCGGCAATCGGCGCGCGGAATGCCATATATGTAACGGTAAGCACCGGGATAGGCGGAGGGCTTTTCCTCAACGGGGAACTTTACCGCGGAAATAACAGCTTTGCAGGTGAAATCGGCCATCTGAAATTATTCGGTCAGGATCCCTGCGGATGTGGAATGAAGGGATGCCTGGAAAGCGTAGCATCCGGCGGTGCAATGGGCCGTATTGCCCGCAAGCGTATTTCACCGCAGATGTCATGTGCAACTCTTTTTGAAGAGAGCCGTCGGGAAAACAAAGAAGCAATGCGTATAGTGAACAAGGGCCTTGAAAGCCTGGGTTTGACTTTTTCCAACTTGATCACGCTGCTCAATCCCGAATACATTGTTGTCGGTGGCGGTGTTTCCAGGGAAGGGGAGCCTTTGTTGAAAGAAATCGGGAAAATTATTGATAAATATTTGTCACCTCCTTTCCGCAACAGTGTAAAACTGGTGAGAGCCAAGCTTGACCCCGAGTCAGGGATATGGGGAGTCTACTCGTTATTGCATGATTCCTGGGGGGACTGAAATTGGAGATGCCGGATATCTTCATACAATTGGCAGAAGTTCTGGATGGAATCGTATTGAAATATGGAGCACTGGGTATATCACTGGCCATGTTTGCCGAAAGCGCGGGAATTCCATTTGCCTCCGCCCTGGTAATATTGACGGCGGGTAAAATGATCGCCACCGGGAAAATCAGTTTTCCGGTGGCCGTCATCGCATCCTCCATCGGTATCACCGCCGGCAGTTTCCTGAGTTACCTGATCGGAGCGGCGGGGCAGAAATTGGGAACGGCCATCAACACCAGTCTGTTCAGCAAAAAAATAAAGAAAGTGCCTTTTCAGAAATCGAGGTTTGAGAAATTCTACAACAGGTACGGCAAATATTCGATCTTCATGGGGCAACTTTTCGGAACGACCAGAACTTTTATTTCTTTTCCGGCCGGGATAATGCACATGAATGTGTTTCTTTTTTTGCTCTATACGGCCCTGGGCGGTTTTGTATTCAGCATTGCGGCTGTGGGAAGCAGCATGCTCCTTAACCAGATTATCAAGCTGCTGGTGTTTATCGTCCGTAAGTTACTCCACCTTCCGGCATGGTTCTGGTTGGTACTGCTGGCTGTTTTCGTTTCGCTGTTTGTTCTTTATCACCGCAATCGCAAACTCTTGCATCACAAAAATAAATGAATCCAACCATGAGGGGAAATCATGAAGTTAACAATTTTGGGGGCGTTCGGCCCTTATCCGCCTGCCGGTGGTGCCTGTTCGGGTTATTTGCTGGAAAATGAAGGGGACAGGATCCTTGTTGATTGCGGCAACGGCGTTCTGAGCCGCCTGCAGAAACATCTTGCGCCCTGGGAACTTGATGCCATCGTGATCTCTCATCTTCACAGTGATCATATCTCCGATTTGTTCATCCTGCGCTATGCCCTCTTGATGGCTCAAAAAAGGGGGGATACCGATGGCGCGCTTGATCTTTACCTTCCGGCAGAACCCGAGGAAGAAGTTTCCCGTATTCCATACAAAGATGTCTATAAATTAAATTTTATTGGCTCACGGGATTCTATTCCCATCGGTTCTTTCTCTCTCACGTTTCTGTCCACGGCCCATTCCATTCCCTGCCTCGCCATGAAAATTCAAGCCGGAAACAAAATACTTGTTTACAGTTCCGATACCGAATATCTTGATGAACTGGCCCCTTTCGCACACAACAGCGACCTGTTTCTCTGCGAGGCCAATTTTCTGGAAGAGAATCTCCCTCCTTCGCGTGCCAACCATCTTTCAGCATTGCAAGCCGGAAAGATCGCCCGGGAAGCCGGGGTGAAAGAATTGCTCTTGACCCATCTTTCACCTCACCACCCACCGGAACGTTCCAGGCTCGAGGCATCCAGGGAATATCCATCCGCCAGGCTGGCTGTTGAAGGGCATCGGTATATTATCTCCTGATCAATCCAGAAACGAGGAACCTGCTGCTTATGCATCCAAGCATTGAAGTCAGGGCAAAGGAAGCCGAGTAAGCCCAGACCGCGCCATATATGCCCATGGAAGGCAGGGCGGTAAGAAAATATATCAGTAAAAGTCCCACTGCGGTTCCGGCAAGATCGTTGAAGACGGCAATTCCAGGGTGGCCAAGGCCGTGCAGTATGGAAGCGGTGGTAAATTGCATGTAAACCAGGGGGGCGCAGAGAGCAAGCATGGTAACCAACGGTGCTGCGGACGAATTTCCGTAAAACAAAGAGGTGAGCGTGGGGGAGAAGAACCTGAAAACCAGGGAGACGGACAACCCCATGCCCAGGGTCCCCCACAGGGAAAACCTGACTATGTTGTTCAGTGTCTTTTTCTGTTTGGTCACGGCAGCCTGAGCAACGTAAGGAACCAGGACAGTGTTGAGAGGCAGAATAAAAACAGTGGGCAGAAAAAGAAGAGGCAGGGCCATTCCGGCCAATTCCCCCAGGAGGGTGATTGATTCGGCAGCATTGAAACCCGCCTTCTGCAACCTTGCGGGGATAAGCAAGGATTCAAATACATGCGTGACTGACCCGCTGACACGTAACAGCAACAATGGCAGTGAAAGGACTGCCATTTCTTTCTTGAGCTGCCGATCAAGTGTTACCGGGAAACTGCTCCCGCACGGTTCTATCTTCCGTAGATGAAAACGCCTGTAGAGAAGCAAAATAATGAAACCGATTATTTCCCCGAAGACGATGCCGGCGGTGATACCGCAGAGGGCATACTCGAGCCCGAAAGGCATCAGCACGTAAGCAGCGGCCAATCCGGAACCCACCCTGCAAATTTGTTCTCCCATCTGGGAAACAGCCGTCGGCGTCATCATTTTGGACCCCTGGAAAAACCCTCTTACAATCTGGGAGACTGAAGCAAAAAGAATACCCGCAGCAACAATTTTCAAAGCACTGACAATCCGGCCATCGAGGTTGGAATGGCAAACATACAGGTGAAGGAGCGGATAGTATACAAGAAAGATCAATACGGAGGAAGCCAATACCATTTTGATTGCCTTGTTCTTGATCAGAACCCCGGTTCCGACATCCCCCGTAGAATGACGATCCGCAATCATCTTGGTGATAGCACCGGGAAGGCCTGCTCCCGCAACTACAATCAGCAAAGTGTACACCGGAATGATGATCTGAAAGAAACCAAGCCCTTCCGCGCCGATAAGTCGCGACAGTATTGCCCGGTTCAGGAGGCCCAGAAATCTAATGAACAGTCCAGACAGGGTAAGTATCAGGGTGCCTTTTACCAGGGGGCGTTTCCACATAAAGGGTTTCTCCGCAAAATTTCTCCAAAATATTGGGTTATCTATTTCTATGCTTTTACAAGGTGGTTATTATTGATATAATTGAAATGAACGGATAATGGCCAGCGAAGGGGGAACCAAACACATTCATGCCGGAAAAAATTGTCTGGATCGATTTTGACACGATGGAAAAATTCATGGTAGACGTATTCATGGGTGCAGGAGTTCCGGAAGATGATGCTCGCATCTGTGCAGACGTGCTGATCACTTCTGATAAAAGGGGTATTGACTCCCACGGGATAGGGCGCCTGAAACCGATCTATTATGATCGTATCAAGGATGGCATCCTGTCCCCGATTACCAACATGGAAATTGTCAAGGAAGGGCCGACAACAGCGGTAATCGATGGACATGATGGTATGGGGCATGTTATCGGGAAAAAATCAATGGAAATGGCTATCAAGAAAGCACAGAAATATGGCCTGGGAATGGTTGCCGTGAGAAATTCATCCCATTACGGCATTGCCGGATATTATGCCCTCATGGCCGCTGATCAGGATCAGATCGGTATTACCGGATCCAATGCAAGGCCTTCCATAGCCCCCACATTCGGGGTCGAAAATATGCTTGGTACCAACCCGCTTGTTTTCGGGCTGCCCACGGACGAAGAATTTCCTTTTGTTATCGATTGCGCCACCTCGGTTACCCAGAGGGGCAAGATCGAATTGTATGCACGTGAAAACAGGGAAATGCCTTCCGGCTGGGTGATTGACCTCGACGGAAAATCCAGGACAGATCCCCATCAGGTACTGGTCGATCTGGTCGAAGGCAAAGCTGCACTCGCCCCCCTCGGCGGAATTGGAGATGAGAATGCTGGTTACAAGGGCTACGGTTATGCCACATTGGTGGAAATTTTATCTTCGGCGTTGCAAGGGGGCGCTTTTCTCAAAATGCTCGTGGGGTTGGAGAACGGGAAGAAGGTGCCGCATCGACTCGGCCATTTTTTCATGGCTATAGATATAAGCCACTTCATTGAAATTGAATCGTTCAAGAGGACCACCGGAAATATTTTGAGGGAATTGCGGAACTCCATGAAAGCCCCCGGGGAAAGCAGGATCTACACGGCAGGGGAAAAAGAATACGAAGCCTGGCTGGACCGGAAAAACAGGGGTGTTCCCGTGGGGGAGGTACTGCAAAAAGAAATGAAAGAACTGCAGCGTGAATTGAACTTGCAGCAATACAACTTTCCCTTCTAATCCACATGGGCTGATTTACGAGGAGCACATCGATGGCAGAAGACGCTATTTTGCTGGAAAGCGGAACAAATGAAGTAGAAATACTCGAATTCAAGGTTGGAGAGAATTCCCTGGGCATAAACGTAATCAAAGTAAGGGAAGTTATCAACCTGGTCCCCGTGACCAGAACCCCTCATGCCCACAGGAGTATCGAGGGCCTGATCATCTTGAGGGAGGAGACCATTCCCCTGATTGACCTGACTTCCTACCTGGATTATCCCGATGCCATGGCAACCGATGAGGACAAGATCATCATCGCTGAATTGAACAAATTGAAGGCTGCTTTCCGGATCAACTCTGTTGTCCGCATCCACAGGGTCTCATGGGAGCAAATTCATAAACCCCCGCATATTCTTCAAACAAATGGTTGTATAATCGGGTTGATCAGGGGTGTGGAAGGACATCTCGTGTTGTTGCTTGATTTTGAAAATATTCTTTTTGACGTCAAACTCAGCCATGCTGTTGATGAATCAGGGCCGGAAGAAATCATGGAAATCCCCGCGGACAAATCGTCCAGACAGATCATCATAGCCGAAGATTCACCGACACTGCGAAAGATCCTTACCGATTATTTACCGCAGATAGGCTATCACAATTTGCAAGTTTTTGAAAATGGGGCAATGGCATGGGGATATCTGGAGAACCTGGCCCGCGAATTGAAAGAAGATCTCCTGGATACGGTTCAACTGGTCATAACGGATATCGAGATGCCACAGATGGATGGACATCATCTGATCAAAAAGATCAAATCCGATCCTCTGCTCAAAAGATTGCCGACGATCATCTTTTCATCGCTGATAACGGATGATCTGCGCCACAAGGGTTTCAGTGTCGGCGCGGATGCCCAGGTGAGCAAGCCTGATTTCAAGGATCTTTCCTCTATCATCAGAAAACTACTTCTTCCCCCGGATTAGTCTTTTCCCGATACATCCTCGGAATACCTGCTCTTACACGGCGGCGCTTGAACCAAAGTATTCAGTCTGCATGATAAAATACCCCGGGGATGCCTTTTCCAGCGAGCAATATCTACGAGGGTTCCGCTCTTGAATCTGGCCTCCGGTACGGGCTGTTATTTATTGATGCGGTTACCATCCGATCGTTTTCTTTGATATAATAAAAGATGATTTGAAAGGGCCCTGGCCCGGGTATTAACCTGAAGCAATCAGAAATGAGATGTTGTCTCTTGCATCATATCAACAAACCGCACAGCTACTATATCATCACCCTGGGGTGTCAGATAAATGATCATGATAGTGAATTGTTGGCCGGTCAGCTGAAGGAGGAGGGACTGTTTCCTGCGCCGTGTATCGATACAGCCGATTTGCTGATCATCAATACATGCGCCGTCCGTAAAAAGCCGGAGGACAAAGTATCAACATTGCTGGGGGAACTGATACCATGGAAGAAAGAACGCCCGGATCGTATGCTGGCTGTGGGAGGCTGCATGGTACAGCAACGCGATGTGGCCGATCGACTTGCCCGTAAATTCAAGCATGTAGATATTCTTTTTGGTACACATGTACTGCCACATTTTACGCGCCTGCTGGAAATGGCCAGAAACACGGGAAAAATTGTCATTGAAACAGGCGAAGTAGATCTTGACAGGGAGGGCCTGCCGGTCTCCAGGAAAAACCGTTTCCAGGCCTGGGTTCCTGTAATATACGGCTGCAACAACTTCTGTTCATATTGCATCGTTCCTCATGTGAGGGGGCGGGAACGCAGCCGCCCCCTGCACCAGATTGTCAACGAGGTAAAGGAACTGGGGCAGTCGGGCTACAGGGAGGTTACCCTTCTGGGGCAGAATGTCAATGCTTACGGGAAAGACCTTGCCGGTGAAAACCGTTTTCACCAGCTACTTGATGAATTGAGCAAAGTGCCGGAAATCAGCAGGATCAGGTACATGACCTCTCATCCGCGTGATTTTGAAGAAAGGATTATCGATGTGATTGCACGTTCGGAGAATATATGTGAACATTTTCATCTGCCCATTCAATCGGGCAGTAACCGCATTCTCAAGAAGATGAACCGCGGATATACCCGTGAATACTACATCCGCCTGGTGGAGACAATCAGGGAATACATCCCCGATGCGGCGATAACTACCGACTTCATCATCGGTTTCCCCGGTGAGGAAGAAGAAGATTTCATGGAAACGATGGCCCTGATCGAGGAGATAAGATTCGATGCAGCATTTTCCTTTCTCTATTCGGAGCGCCGGGGCACACCGGCAAGCAAAATGAAAAACAAGATACCCCGGGAAGTAAAAAGAGCTAGAATCATGGACCTGAACAGGAAACAGCAGGAGATAGGCCTGCAGATCAATTCTGAACTGGTCGGTTCGGTTGCGGAAGTCCTCGTGGAGGGTGTCAGCAAAAATGATCCCCACAAACTTACCGGGAGAACAAGGACCAACAAGTTGGTTCATTTCAAGGGCAACCCGGACATGGAAGGACATCTGATTGATCTGCGCATAGAGCAAGCCGGGACATGGCATCTTTCGGGGGAGCCAGAAAAAGAAAGAATATAGGAGACATATTTTAACCGGAGGTATGGAGACAAATTGGGCAAGCTGACGCCAATGATGGAGCAGTACATGTCGATCAAAGAAGAACATGCAGATAAAATTATCTTCTTTCAGGTAGGGGACTTTTACGAGCTTTTTTTTGATGATGCAAGGGTTGCATCGCATGAACTGGACCTGGTGCTGACTACCAGGGATACGGACAAAAAAGACCCCGTTCCCATGGCCGGGATAC
Organism: Bacillota bacterium; assembly: GCA_012518215.1. Classification (NCBI taxonomy): domain Bacteria; kingdom Bacillati; phylum Bacillota; species Bacillota bacterium. The sequence continues at coordinate 172,066 of JAAYSV010000006.1, read as the reverse complement.
CCATACACGCCATCGACAACTATCTGCCGCGTATGATTGAAAAGGGCCACAAGGTTGCAATATGCGATCAGACCGAGGAACCCTCCACGGCAGGGGGTGGGCTGGTAAAACGCGAGGTGACCCGTATCGTTACACCGGGAACGGTTATCGACGAGTCCATGCTCCGGAACAACCACAACAACTACCTGCTTTCCCTTCTCAAGGATACTGATAATTATTACGGGCTGGCCATCACGGATATTTCCACGGGGGGCTTCTGGGCCACGGAAGTATCCGGCGAAAATGCAGAGGACCTGATCAGGGCCGAGTGGCAACGATTGGTTCCGGCCGAGGTTATCTGCACCTCGTGGATGATGGAAGACAGGATTGTCTCCGAATGCCGGAAAATCTACGAAAAAACCTTGTTGGAGGAAGTCCCCGACAGCTATTTCTCCCACCGTGAAGCACAGGAAGCGGTTCTTGCCCAGTGGGGTAGCAAGCAGATAAAGAAAACCCGGCTGCACAAATACCCTCTTGCCATTTCGGCAAGCGGAGCCCTGCTTACATATCTTCAAACACTCCAGAAAACCTCCTTGAAACATCTGAAAACGCTGGAATTGTATTTCCCCGGGGAATACATGGTTCTGGATGGGGTCACACGCCGAAACCTGGAGCTCACGCAGACGATACGTGAAGGCAAAAGGAAAGGATCCCTGATCGGTGTCCTCGATTATACCTGCAACTCCATGGGCGGACGCTTGCTGAAAAGCTGGCTGGAACAGCCTCTCAGGGATGTCACGGCAATAGGTGAGAGGATCGAAGCCGTGGATGAAATTTACAACCAATCTTCTTTGAAAGCCGATCTCGGCAAACAGCTTGCGCGGATCTTTGACCTGGAAAGATTCTGCTCCAGAGTCAATTTTGGAGCAACCAATGCCCGCGACCTTGCTGCCCTGAAAGAAACTTTATGGCGACTGCCTGCAGTGAAAAAAACACTTAAACAGGCAAAATCACCTCTTCTGAAAAGAATCGTCACCCACCTACCGCTATTTGACGAGTTAACTGCCTTGTTGGATCGGGCACTGATCGATGATCCCCCCCTTGCATTGCAGGAAGGAGGAATTATTCGCGAAGGGTTCCACACGGAGGTTGATCATCTGCGAAAAATCTGCCGCCAGGGAAACAAATGGCTTCTTGAGGTGGAAAGAGAGGAGCGGGAACGGACGGGAATCAAATCCCTGAAAGTGGCTTACAATCGGGTATTCGGGTATTATATCGAAGTTACAAAGAACAATTTACACCTGGTCCCGCCGGAGTACCATCGCAAACAAACGCTGGTCAACGCCGAGCGTTTCATCACCGAAAAATTGAAGAAGATCGAGGAAGAAATAACCGGAGCCAATGAAAAATTGATCCGTCTCGAATATCAGTTATTCGAAGAGCTCCGCCAGGAGGTATTGAAATATACCGATTCCATCCAGCAGGCAGCACAGTACATTGCTCAGCTGGATTGCCTGCGCAGTTTGGGAGAGGCCGCGTTGGTCAACCGCTACTGCCGCCCGGAAATAGGCCTGGACGGCCCTATCGAAATCAAGGATGGGCGGCACCCTGTGATCGAAAAGATGGACCTGGGCGAAAGATTCGTGCCCAACGATGCTCTTCTCCGGGAAAACCGGAAGATGCTGATACTTACCGGACCCAACATGGCGGGAAAGAGCACTTACTGCCGGAGTATAGCCCTGATCTGCCTGATGGCCCAGATGGGCAGCTTTGTGCCCGCCACATCGGCACGATTGCCTGTTCTGGAGCGTATATTTGCCCGAATCGGGGCCAGCGATGACCTCAGCGCAGGTCAGAGCACATTCATGGTGGAGATGAATGAAACGGCATCCATATTGAGGGAAGCTACACCGCAAACACTTATTCTCCTGGATGAAATCGGCCGTGGGACAAGCACCTACGATGGTATGAGCATCGCCCGAAGCGTTCTGGAATATATCCACAAATATCTTGGATCCTGGACACTGTTTTCCACGCATTACCACGAACTGACCGTGCTCGAGAATGAGCTGCCGGGAATCAAAAATTATACAATGGCCGTCAGGGAACGCGGCAACAGGGTTATTTTTTTAAGGAAGGTGATCCCTGGAAAGGCAGACAGAAGCTACGGCATCAATGTAGCCCGTCTGGCAGGATTGCCTGCAGAAGTTGTGGAGCGGGCCGAGGCCATATTGACGGAGATCGAGAAAGCAGACCGCAAGGGTATAAAACAGGTCAGTCTTTTCGAACTGGACAACCCTGCGAGGAAAGAGGAGATGCGGGGTCAGGATGATGGCAATCATGTGAAATTGCCTCGCAGTGTCATGAAGGAATTGCTGGAGATAAAGCTGGAAACTATAAGCCCGCTGGAAGCCATGCAGGAACTCTTCCGCATACAGTCCGCTTTGAAAAAAAATACTGATGGGGAAAAATCATGAGCAGAATAAGAATACTTGCCCCCGATGTGGTGGAGCAGATAGCTGCCGGAGAAGTTGTTGAAAACCCGGCATCGGTAGTCAAGGAACTGGTTGAAAATTCTCTGGATGCCCGGGCCACCCTGATAGAGGTCCGCATCCGTGAAAGCGGCCTGAAGGAAATCCGGGTTACGGATGATGGTATAGGCATCCCCACCGGAGAAATCAGCCATGCTTTTCAGAGGCATTCAACAAGCAAGATTTCCACAACTGATGATCTTGAGCATCTCGATACCCTTGGATTCCGCGGAGAGGCCCTGGCCAGTATCAGCGCCGTGTCCAGGGTAACCCTGATCAGCCGCCCCCCGGGGGAACTGGGAGGAATCCGCATCAAACTGGCAGGCGGAAAGAAACAGAGCAAGGAAGAAGTTGGCGCCCCTGTTGGGACAGATGTCGTGGTGAACGATCTTTTTTACAACACCCCGGCGCGCAAGGCATTTTTAAAAACACCGGCATACGAAGCCAGGAAAATCTCCTTGCTGTTGACCGGACTGGCCTTCTCTTTCCCTGATGTGGCGTTCTCCTTCTGGCATGGGGAGAGGTTGATATTCCAGACCAGGGGGGACGGGGATGTACCCGGAATCATTGCTGAAGCCTACGGCAAGGATGTACCGCGGTCCATGTTGGAATTGCAGCGCGAACAGCGGGGAGGCATGAGTATCGAGGGTTATATCTCCACCCCGTTGCTAACCAGGTCAACGCGACAATACCAGACCTTCCTGGTCAACCGCCGCCTGATAAGGAGTAACCTCCTGAGCGGCACCCTGAAACGGGCCTACCAGGGTCTTGTACCTGGACAACGTTTTCCTCTGGCAGTCATCCATCTTCGGCTCCCGCCGGAAACAGTGGATGTGAATATTCATCCTGCCAAAGCGGAAGTGAGGTTCCATCATGACCGTGAAATAACCGGATTGCTCTTCAGGGCTGTCAGCGACACTTTGAAACGCACCTCGCCTTCCATTTCGTTGGGAAGCGAGGGTTTTGCTCGCAGAAGAAATCCTGGAGCCCGCTCGCCCGGTTTTCCCCCCGTTCAGAAGAAAACAGGGCAGAGGGACAGAACCTACCATCTCCACGATGAAAGGATCGCCGACAGCCTTCCCTTCGATGATTTCGGCAAGGAGGCGTTTGTCAGCACTCCGGAAGAGAGCAGTCAAATCTTTCCCGAGGAGGATTACCAGGTGATAGGACAGTATCTGTCGTCATACATCCTGGCCCAGAAAGGAGACAAATTGCTGCTCATAGATCAGCATGCCGCCCACGAAAGGGTGCTGTATGAACATTACAAGAAAAAATACAGTGAAGCGGAGCATGATGCACAGGTCCTGGCCACGCCGATCAGCATTGAAGTCCCCGCCTCCCTGGCTGAAAACATGCCTGAATTCATCTCCCTGTTGGAAAATGCTGGGTTCAAAATAGAATTATTTGGGGAGAATACCTATCTGGTAAGGGAAATACCACTGATGCTGGCCGACATCTTCAACCGGGAAATTTTTCTTGACTTGCTGGCATATATCGGTGAACATAAAGAGATGCCGGGCACCGATGCGAATGAACCGGTCATCAGGATGATGGCCTGCAAGAATGCGGTCAAGGCCAATCAGAAAATGAGTCTTCCCGAAATCAGAAAACTTATCAGGGAGTGGGGGATGACTGCAACCCCGTTTTACTGTCCCCACGGACGTCCGATATTGATTTCCTTTACCCGCCATGAACTGGAAAAGGGATTCCGCCGCAAAGGGGGGTATTGAAAACCATTAAATATTTTCAACCTGATGACGGCAAAAAACTGCCGGTGGTGATGGTCATTGTTGGCCCAACCGCGGTAGGCAAGAGCAATCTGGCTCTGGAAATGGCTTCGCGGTTGGATGGGGAGATAGTATCTGCGGATTCAGCCCAGGTGTACCGCCATCTGAATGTTGGAACCGCCAAACCATCACTGTCGGAACAGGAGAGAATAAAGCACCACCTTATTGACATCATAGATCCCGATGTACAATTCAGCGTGGCCCACTACCAGAAGCTGGCTCTCAAGGCCATACCGGAGGTATTATCCGCCGGAAAGCTCCCCATCATCGCGGGGGGTACCGGGTTGTACGTCAGATCCATAACTGATGCTTATGTCTTCAGCAGTTCCGGCCGAAACAGAAGGTTGCGGGAAGAATTGAACGGGATTGCCCGGGATAGAGGGTCCGAATATCTACATCGCCAACTGGCCAAGCACGACCCGCAATCCGCCATGAAGATTCATCCCCGGGACAAACGGAGGATTGTCCGGGCCCTCGAGGTTTACCACAGTGAAGGGAGGCAGATCTCAAAACAATGGCAGGAAACCAGGAAACAGAGTCCCCGTTACCGTTTTGTCATCATAGGCCTTACCCGTGACAGGGAAGAACTGTATCGGAGGATCAACCGCAGAACTGATGAGATGATGGAAAACGATTTTGTCGGAGAAGTCAGGAATCTACTGCTAAGGTACCCGAAAGATGCGCCCGGTCTCCAGGTAATGGGTTACCGGCAGCTTACCGATTATCTGGAAGGGAAGCTTGCACTTGAAGAAGCAACGGAGATTATCAAGAAAGAGACGAGGAACTATGCCAAAAGGCAGCTAACATGGTTCCGTCGTGATGGGCGCATCCGCTGGTTTGATACCCGGGGAATTGATATAGAAAAATTGGTAGAAAATATTAATGGCATGATGGGAGGATAAAGGGGTAAAAAAGACGAATATATTGACTGCTTGTATAAATATGGAGGAGAATAACTGATATGAACAAAACTGGCATTAACTTGCAGGATACTTTTTTAAACCAGGTCAGAAGAGAAAACATACCGATGACCTTCTTTCTGATAAATGGCTATCAGATAAAGGGAACCGTACGTAGTTTTGATAATTTTACGATAATGCTGGAGGTGGATGGCCGACAGCAACTGATCTATAAACATGCCATCTCCACCATCATACCAGCTCGCAATATTTCCTTGAAGGTTGAGGGGGGGCAACCGGGCGAAAACTCCGGTCGGGGATTCCCGGCAAGCGAAATTTGAATGAACGATGGATGATCCAGAATCATCCTATCAATAAAATACAGAGGGCGGCAGAGAACCTGTTTGGAAAGGTTCTCTGCTTTTATTTATCCCGTTTGGCCGGGATTGACGTATAATGAAAAAAGCACGGTCAGGACCTGCGCCTGATGCAAAGGGGGAAATGGAATAGTAAAGATCGCTTATTTTGTAGGGAAAAACACCCAACGGGGTGGCGCAGAAGGCTTGCAGAAAACATATTCTCGCAGTGGCAAGGCGTGTCTTCCGCACGGGCCCCAAAAAAAACAGGGCGGGGAGAGTTCACCATTTATCATCGATGAATTCAGATCACTGATCGGGCTGAAGGATGTCAAAGACATCGTTCTGGAAATACAGGCGTATTCGGAAATAAAACAGCAGAGGATCTTCTACGGGCTGCAGACCGATGCACTCACCCTGCACATGATCTTCAAGGGTAATCCCGGTACGGGAAAGACCACCGTGGCCAGATTGCTGGGAAAAACATTCCATGAAATCGGGATACTCTCCCAGGGTCATATCGTCGAAGTGGAGAGAGCAGACCTGGTGGGCGAATATATCGGGCACACCGCACAAAAAACAAGATCCCAGATCAAAAAAGCACTGGGAGGAATACTCTTTGTTGATGAAGCATATTCCCTGGCACGGGGAGGGCAGAAAGACTTTGGAAAAGAGGCCATCGATGTCCTGGTCAAGGCCATGGAGGATTATCGGGATCAATTCATACTCATCCTGGCCGGTTATCTCCGGGAGATGGATTATTTCCTGAACATGAATCCGGGGCTAAGATCACGATTCCCCATGATGATCGTATTTCCTGACTACAGCATCGATGAGTTGATGGCCATAGCCGAATCGATGGCTGCGGAAAAAGAATATTTGATCTCCCCCGAAGCCGAATATGCACTTAGAAAGCATTTGACCAGACTCTCAAACGAGGGGCGCCTGAAATGCAGCAACGCTCGCTACGTTCGCAATCTGCTGGAAAAAGCAACACGGAAACAGGCCATGCGTCTGGTGAAAGAAAATCACTATTCGCGCAAGAAACTGATGATACTCAATCCGGAAGATCTGAGTACCAATGAGCAACTATGATAATATATAAATAGTCGTTTCGATAGCGATTCCAATAAAAATGAAGGGATGATCATCCTATCTACAAATTGACGGAACACAGGTACAGCGATGGACCGGAGAAGGCCCTGCTGGTTTATCTGGCAAACAGGGAGGAATCGGAAGAACAGATTGATTCTGCATTGACCGAACTGGAACAGCTGGTCAACACCACGGGGGCCCGGACAGTGGCCCGGGTCGTGCAACGCAGGGAGAGCCCGGATCCTGCTCACTGTATCGGTGCGGGCAAGGTGGATGAAGTGGCGCAAGTTCTCGAAGGGGACAACATAGGCCTCGTCGTCTTCGAGTGTGAAATATCCCCCATGCAGATGAGGAACCTTGAAGAAAGGTTGGAAGCCAAAGTTCTTGACCGTACGGGGATAATTCTGGATATTTTCGCCACCAGGGCGATATCCAGGGAGGGAAAACTCCAGGTTGAACTTGCTCAGATGCAATATATTCTGCCACGTCTGACGGGTTACGGAGCCAAGCTATCGCGCCTGGGCGGCGGAGTGGGAACACGTGGTCCGGGTGAAACCAAACTTGAGACGGATCGCAGGCGTATCCGGAAACGAATCGGGGAACTGAAAAAAAGGATCGCAGAGATCAAAAAGCATCGCCAGCTCCACCGTCAAAGGCGGAAAAAAGACGGCAACTATGTAGCAAGCCTTGTGGGATATACTAATGCCGGAAAATCCACGCTCATGAATGCACTTGCCGATGCAGAAGCTTTCACGGAAGACAAGCTCTTCGCCACCCTTGATCCCCTGATCAGAAATGTCCCCCTGAATGAAGGGAACTCCGTATTGCTTACTGACACGGTAGGTTTTATCCGCAACCTCCCCCCATCGGTTATAACCGCTTTTCAGGCCACACTGGAAGAAATAAGTGAAGCGGATCTGCTCCTTCATGTTGTCGATGCCAGCCATCCCGAGTTCAGGGAACAGATACATGTAGTCCGGGATATGCTGAAAGAGATGGGAATCGATGCCCGGAAGGAAGTGATGGTCTTCAACAAATTCGATCGGCTGAACATGATGGACATCAACATCGAGGCATTGAAACGGGAGTACCCCGGTGCATGTTTTACCTCGGCCATCAGGCGGGAGGGGTTGGAGGATTTAAAAAATATCATGGTGAAACATTATGAAAAGAGCTACCATACGGTGGACTTTTACATCCCCTACCGGGACAACCCCTTCCTTTCCAGGCTCTACCGGGAAGGGAGAATAATTGAAACAGCTGACCACGACGGATCCCATATGCGGGTAAAAGCCACTGTCAATGCAGGATTTCTGGAAAACAATTACGCCTATACCTATCTTGAAGAACGGAAGGATGATTGAAAATCATGGAAAACATGCAATGGGTCGATGACCTGGATTTGCCCGCTGACCTGAAAACAATAATCAAAAACACCTGTCCCGCCGTCGAGCCGGAGTGGAAAAAAATCGACCGGATCACACTGCAGAACCAATCGAGGGTCCTGGAAGCCTTCCGCGAAGAACGGGTAGCAGAAGAAGATTTCCATGAGAGTAGTGGTTACGGATACGATGATGCAGGAAGGGAGAAATTCGAAAAAGTTTATGCACGCATTTTCTGTGGTGATAAGGCCCTGGTCAGGCCCCACCTCATTTCCGGTACGCATACACTGTCCGTCGCCCTCTTCGGTCTTCTGCGCCCCGGTGACAAATTGCTCTCCATCACCGGCCCCCCTTACGATACCCTGCAGATGATCATCGGTAAAAGTGACGGCCGGGAAAAGGCAGAAACGGGTACCCTTGCGGAGTGGGGGATCAAATACGATGAACTGCCCCTCGATGAGAACGGCTACCCTGACCTGTCCCATCTGCAGGGGAAACTTTCTGCAGATGTGAGGGTAGCTTTTATACAACGCTCACTCGGATACAACAGTTCAAGAGTGGCCTTGACCGTTGAAGACATAAAAAATATCACTGCAGCGATCAGAAAACATCGGCCGGATGTAGCTGTACTGGTTGATAACTGCTACGGTGAATTTGTCGAAACCGTGGAGCCGCTCGGAGAAGGAGCGGATGTTCTTGCCGGGTCCCTGATCAAGAACCCCGGCGGGGGACTCGCATTGACAGGCGGATACCTGGTCGGCAAAGCCGCATTGGTGGACAGGATCGCGGATCGGCTGTCCGCACCTGGCCTGGGCGGGCACCTGGGTGCCATGGGTACAAAGCGCTATCTCTATATGGGGCTTTTTAATGCACCTACATTGGTGGGAAATGCTCTCAAGTCGGCTGTTTTTGCCGCGAAACTTTTTGCATACCTGGGATTCGACACCAGGCCGGCATATGATGGAAAAAGAGGGGATACCGTGCAGGCCATTACCCTTGAAGATGCCGGGCTGGTCGAGCTGTTTTGCCGCACGATACAGAAGTATTCCCCGGTGGGGTCGTACCTTGCGCCGCTACCTTCCCCGGTTCCAGGTTACACGGATCCGGTCATCATGGCTGCCGGGGCTTTTATCCAGGGTGCATCCGGTGAACTTTCCGCCGATGCTCCCATGCGGGAACCCTTCACTGTTTTTCTGCAAGGTGCTCTTACCATTTCCCATGCTCTTATCGCTATCTGCAAGGCAGCAGAAGCGGTTTACATGGCTTGCCATCCTTGAAATAAAACACCCCACATCGTTACTTCCGTTCCCATCGTCGCGAAAAGGAAGTTGGGGATGTTTTTTGTTCCGGCATGAACGGGGATATACGGGGTGGAAAGAAGAAAGAAGAGAAAAAAGGCAGCTCCCTGGAAAAATTTAAAATTTCCTGAAGAGCCCCACCACCTTGCCCAGCACGGTTATGTTTTCGGTAATGATGGGCTCGTAGTCATCATTTTCTGCCTGAAGCCGGATGTATTCACTTTCTTTGAAAAAACGTTTGACCGTCGCCTCATCGTTTTCAATCAAAGCAACGATAATGTCTCCATTCCGGGCGTCCCGCTGTTGCTGAACAAGGATATAATCGCCATCCATCATCCCGGCATTGATCATGCTGTCTCCCCTGATGCGCAACATGAACTTTCCGTCAGTGCCAGGAAAAAGATCAAGTGGAAGCGGAAAATATCCCTCGATATTTTCCGCAGCAAGGATAGGTTTACCGGCCGTTATAGTACCGACAATGGGAACGAAAACAGCATCATCGGCACCCCCGTCATCGGGAACCAGCAATTCAATGGCCCTGGGTCTGGCAGGTTCACGGCGAATATAGCCCTTTTTTTCAAGGGCGGTAAGGTAGAAATGGGCGGTGGAGGTGGAACGGAGTCCGAAAGCATTGCAAATTTCCCTTATTGACGGGGGGTAGTTCCTCCGGGTGATATGATCCCTGATGAATTGAAATATTTCTTTCTGCTTGTCGGTCAACGGTTTCATGGTCCTGCTCCTGTGGTTAATCTGTAAATATTATAGACCATTCTTGCAATAATGGCAAACATATGTTCGATTATTTTGTGGACATCAATTATTCATGAAGTTATAATATTTTCAGAGGAAATGTTGAGCAATGGGGGAGGAGAATAGTCAAAAATGTGTGGACGGTACTGGCTGGGTGATGAAATAGACAGTTTGTGCCTGAGATACGATGCCGAAATGAAAAATCCGGAAGGATATATTCCCACCGGGGAGGTGTTTCCCTCCTTCAGGGTGCCTGTTGTGGTAAGGGATCACGGGCAAGGAAACAGCCTGAGATTGATGCGCTGGGGATTCCCCGGTTTCCAGAAGCGGGGGATGGTCATCAATGCCCGGGCAGAAACAGCCGACACCCGGCCCATGTTCAGGAGAAGTTTTCGCCAACAGAGGTGCATCGTGCCTGTGAATGCTTTTTTCGAATGGAAGAAAGAAGGTATTGAAAAAATCAAATACAGGATCGATATCCAGGGAGATGGTCTGTTTTCCCTGGCCGGATTGTTCGATATCTTCGAAGATAATGGGGGAGAGGAGTATGCCGCCTTTGTTATTATCACCACTTCTCCGCTCCCCACCATCAGGAGCATCCATGACCGCATGCCCGCGATCCTTTCGCCGGAAAAAGAAGCCGCCTGGCTCGATAAGAACGTCAGAGACGTTCATCTGCTCAAGGGTTGCCTGCAATCGGAAAATATTATCGGCTTGAGGGCTGAAAAAGCCCTTGATTGAAATCAGGCGCCATTCCTGGTATTGTTGATGGCAATAAGTTTATTTATCCCGTTGACATATGCCTTGACACTCGCTTCGATGACATCGGTGCTCAACCCCCTGCCGGTAATGATCTTGTTGTCATGGGATATCTTGACCGTAACCTCGCCAAGCGCATCTTTACCTCCGGTAACGGCACTGAGCTGGTAAGCAGTAAGCTCGATGTTTATGCCCGTAATCTTGTTGATGGCCAGGTAAGCAGCATCGATAGGGCCTGCCCCGACAGCCACCTCTTCAAATGCCTCGTCTCCTTTCAGCAGCCTGACGATCGCTGCGGGGATACTCTTGCTACCACCCACGGTCTGCAGGAAATCGAGCTTGTAGGTAGGAACGGTAAAGGAAATATGCTCGAATATGAGCGCTTCCAGGTCCTCACGATAAACTTCTTTCTTCTTGTCTGCCAGTTCAAGAAACCTCGAATAGAGAGAATTGAAATCCTCCTCGGTAAGGGTGTAGCCCATTTCCTGCAGTTCATTTTTCAAGGCATGCCTTCCGGAACGAGCCGTGAGGACCATCTTGGCAGCCTTCCCACCAATCAGCCTGGCATCAATTATCTCGTAGGTCTGCTTGTCCTTGAGGACTCCATCCTGGTGAATACCGGACGAGTGAGCAAAGGCATTCTTGCCAATCACGGCTTTGTTGATCGGTACGGGGATCCCCGTCAGTTTGCTGACCAGCCTGCTGGTGCGGTAAATTTCAGTCAGGTTGATATCGGTGTAATAGGGCATTCTGTCCTGGCGTATACGCAGCGCTACCGCTATCTCCTCCAGCGAGGCGTTGCCCGCTCTTTCACCTATACCGTTGATATTGCATTCGACCTGGCGTGCACCATTCTTTATGGCCGCCAGCGAATTGCTTACCGCCAACCCCAGGTCATCATGGCAATGAACACTCAACACTACCTTTTCCATACCCGGCACATTTTCCCTGATCCGGCGTATCAATTCCCCGAATTCCTCGGGCAGCGCATAACCGACCGTGTCCGGCACGTTGATCACAGTGGCACCGGCTTTGATGACCTCCTCGATGACCCGAAAAAGATACTCTTCATCCGCCCGCGTGGCGTCTTCGGGGGAGTACTCCACATCAGATGTAAAACTGCGAGCATATTTTACTGCCTCCCTGGCCTGTTCAAGAAGCAATTCCGGATCCTTCTTCAATTTCTGACGCATGTGTATTTCGGAGGCCGCCAGAAAAACATGAATACGGGGCCTTTCGGCATCCCTAACCGATTCCCAGGCAGCATCGACATCTTTTTTGATGCAACGGGCCAGGGAGCATATAACAGGGCCTTTTACATCCCTGGATATCCTTTCAACAGCTTTCAGTTCACCCGGTGAAGAAATCGGGAAACCAGCTTCTATAACATCAACATTCAATCTGGCCAACTGGTGAGCTATCCTGATCTTCTCGTCAAGATTCAATTTTGCACCCGGAGTCTGCTCTCCATCCCTCAACGTGCTGTCAAATATAAATATTTTTTCCCGGTTACCCATCTGGCCATCCCTCCCATGCATTTTCTTAAAAAAACTTCCGTCAAGAGACGAAAGTTTCGCGGTACCACTCTATTTGACTGGAGGCCTTTATATCCAGTCCACTCGATCCCGTAACGCAGGGTTGCGGCTCCGGGCTATTTGTTTCTTTACGTTCACCCGGGCACCTCCCGGAGGAGTTCGGAGAAGGGCTTCCTGCCGTCTTCCACCAGCGATCACGGCTCTCTGTAAGGATTTACTTCCCGTACTGTTTCCGTTCTTCGATTTTATCTATATTGTCATGATTATCTTATTGTATTTGAAATGCCCTGTCAATAACCTTTGACAGGGTCTGTATTATCCGTACAATGTCATTACCATGTTCCGGTATTCCGCCATGTGTGATCTCTACAAGTCCAACTTCAATGAATTTTGCAAAAATGAGTGTTTTATAAAAACTTGGAAGGTGGGGGACAGGCATTTCATTCCACGTTTAACATTGTCGATGTTCTTCAAGGCATTCGGTGGAAAAATCCAGTTTGTTGTGTTCAAGCTAAAAAAAATTATTTGTATGGAATATACCGAATCGAAATCTCAAGATTGATGATCGTCAAATGATCGTCAATAAATAATTTTGGAAAAATACTATGAACCACAAAAGAGAACAAAAGAGAGAAGAAGCCAGTGATCGCGGGCCAATAACCGACCTGCCAGATTCTGACTCTTTGTTATCTTCCGATAATATATCTTATGTTAACTAATTACCATTTAAAATACAGGGCCGCCTTGATCCTTCAATCAGCCCTGCAAGATGGATTTATTGTGCACTTCTTGTACCGATACGGATGATTTCATTTACCGGCTGATATAAATCCTCGTAGATCAATTCTCTCCTGATTTCTTTATTCCCATCATACACAACCCTGAATACTTCCACGCGGTATCCATCGCGTGCCTCCTGGACGATCTCTGTCTGCCCCCTGGGCAAACCTGGAGCTTCCTGCTCAAACTTGATCGGGGGGATCGTCTCCGCGATATTTGCCTCGATTTTAACCGTGTATGCGCTATCGGGTCCAGGTGCACCGTAATATTTGACTCTCAAGACTCCGTCATTTACCGAGCCAACCAGAAGAATCGGATCTTTATATGTATTTTTGATCGCAAGATCCCTGGAACGATAATTTACCGTGGCACCGAGCCCCAGCCTGACATAAGGAACCTCTCCCCCATGCGGATGCCTCTCAATTATTTCCAGTCCAGCAAGCAATGCTGCCTGATATGTGGTAGTTGCAAGCTGATTCAAGCCGCCATCGATCCCCACGATCGTTTCCGCATGGTTTTCAAGGACCTCCGTTTCCCTGTAACCCCGATCGGACGTAACAGGACCCACTGCAAGATTGAAGGAAAAGGTTTCTCCCGGCCCGATAATGGTTCCATCCAAAAAACCAAGCGCAATGCCGATGTTGTTGACAGCGTTGGCGTGAACCCCATCCAGCGAAGTTTTGTATTCGGAAAGAATATTGTTGGTATCGGGCAGGTTCTTGCTCTTGATATCCGGTTCAAGTATTTCGGCCCTGACGGGTATGTTTGAAGTCTGCCCCCTTTGCAGCCGTTTTACGGCCTCCTGCTCGGTAGCAACAATATCCAGGCAGCGGCCCGGAACCCCTTCTTCCAGGTAGGGAACCCCTTCCTTGATAAATAACCGCGCATTTTCAGGGGGACGATCAAATTCACCCTTGATCTTCGTGATTTCCTCACGGAGGAAATCTTTCGTTATTGCGAGGGGTACGGCAAAGTCAATCATTGGCGGAAACCATGCGATTTCATGAAATATATTTTTTGCCTGAAGGGCCCTATCAATGGACAGATCAATATCATGAGAGATATTTCCGGCATCAACAGGAATGGCATACTCCTCTTCCTTCCAGACGAAAACTATCCTGGATGGCAAGGAAAGTTCTTTCTTCAGGTTTTCCCTTGCAGAACTTTCCGACAACCCGGCCACCGATATGCCGGAAATCGTTATTTCGCGGCCAAAAGTATCTTTGTTATACCCGAAGAAGGAAAAACACACTCCCCCGAGGACCAGGACAAGAGCCTGGAAAAATACCATCAGCAAAAAAAACAAACGTTTTCTATTCATCCGGTTACATTACCCTGAAGCGGAATTGTTCTACGGCATACCCTGCATTAGTCCTTCACATAGGTCATCGCTTCAACTATTTTTTGTGGCCCGGCACTGTACAGACGGTAAAATATTTCATCGGTTACCTTCTCGTTTTCCCTGGCCAGTATCTCCCCATTTTCATCTTTTATATCCCTGATCAGTGTTTTCCCAAGTATATACTGTCTCTGTTGCTGAACCAGTTTCGAAAGTGTTTTCTCCTGGCCTTCGGAGGTTTCTTGTTTTGAACCTGCCTCCGGCTCTGCGGACTTTTCTATTTCAATTTCTTCGCCTATATCATCATTTTCGATAGCAACGGGATCCTGAACCTCCTCTTTTGCGGAAGCGTCCAACGGGACCTCTACCACCGGAATTTCTGTTTCAACCGCTGTTGTTTCTCCCGTGGTAACAATGTCTACCTCCTCCGTCAATTCAGGTGTTCCTTCATCTCCCTCTTTAAAATTTCGCAACTCTTCCTGAGGCGTTGATGCCGGTTCTTGCTCCTCCTGTTTTACCGGGTCGGAAGTGGTTGTTCCTGCAGCAATGGAATCATCGATTATCAGGGCCTCCTTGCCGATGGTTATAACCTGTTCTGCAGAAAGGGCATATTCTGTTTCATTGTTTCCCTCTGTACGGTAAAAGAACTCGGCAATGTTCCCGTCCTCCGTATTGATGGAGTATTCGGAAACATCTCCGATATAAGCCCCTTTGTTGCTAACGACCTTTTTCCCGAAAATATCCAATCCGACATCGACCAGATTCTTCAATACTTTTACCTTCAGAAGATCAATTACACCGCAATCTTTTTCCACCGTGATGGCAAAATCGCCAATTGCATTCGCGGACAGGAAAGAAATTCCCCTGAGCTCTTCTGATGCTCCCGGTTCGTCAATTAACAAAAACTCGACATTTTTTTCGCAGGGATTTATCAGCAAACCTTTGACAGTTCCGATCTGGACACCCTCGCTAATGCTGAAAATCGGTATCCCCAACAATTCCTGGCTTCGCTTCATGAGCTTTGTTCCTCCTTCTTAAAGATAGATTGTATTATTTTTCCATATTTTTCCGGCCTTCAACTTTGTCATTTCCGGCAAATCGGAATAAGAAGTACCCGTAAGACCATCCTTCTGTAGTAGTTTGTCCAATTCCTGCAGGTAAACCAGCAGCATCTCAAAATGTTCCCGGGTCGATGTTTCCAGCAGTTGGCCTTCTTCATTCAGAAATGACGAAACAAATGTAGCGGCTTCCGAATACCTGCCCAGTTCCCTGTAAATGATGACCAGATCGGCACAGAGAAGTAATTTTATGCCAGAATCATCGGTTCTGGAAAAAGCGGCCTGCAGGTATTCCACCGAAACAAGCAGATTGTTCTCCATGCGACACCGGAGATAGATATTTACCAGTTCATCGACCGTGATGCCCCTTTCCAGCAGGACTGCCAGCTCTTTCCTGCGATCTTCCATCGTGATCAAAGGCAAACAAGGCAATGGCCTCGGGATGGGCAGACAGGGAACCCCCTCCTTGCCGGCTCGTTCTTCAATATCGGCCGGTATTTCTGGTTCACTGCTCGTGCATGTGACAATGGTTTTCCCGGGAGTTTCCATGATGCGGCCGGATGGGCATGCCCTTCCATCCCCGGCCATGGCGCTCTCCACCGGGGACGTATCGGTTATTTCTTTTGATACATCTCCCCCCTTTTCTTGCTCCGTTCCTTCCGGAGCCTGCTTGTTTTCCCGGCTGACACGCGATGTATTCACTTCTTGCCGGCGCCTCCGGGAAACAGTATAGATTACCCTTCCCCCGGCCAAAAAAACGATCATATACAACAGAAACGAGGTCAAGGGCTGAAAATAGCTTAAATACAACGGAAATAGAAGAGCATTGACCAGGCCCCAGACCAACGTCACCGGGTACAACCTGTCAGCATGCAATACAACAGCAAGAGCCAAAAAGAAAAAAGATACCGATATGATAAAAATACAATATATCTTCACCCATAGTGTCTCCTCGCAAGAGCAGGTAATTTCTCTAATTCGTCATCTGCTGATTATTATCCTTCTAAATACGCCACTTCTCAACAAATTAATAAGCATACGAACAATAAAAAACAGGCCCGTGCGGCCTGTTTGCAAACAATCAACCCGATTGTCCCTTTCCTTTACAATTCCCTGTTCTTGATCTTGTAGTATGTATTCTTCGCTCCCGAGTACAATCCCATGGATGATAGTCCGAGGACCAGGCCGATCAGTATGGCTTTTTTCGGATCGCCGGGAGCCAGATAGAAAAAGGAAAAAAGAAGACCCAGGGCTATTGACACCACAGGGATTATACTCTTGGGAACACCTGCCCTTTTCAACAATTCGGTAAGACCCACAACAACAGGGACTAATGCCAGTCCGTAAACGCTGAATTGATCCACATCTGCCCCTCCTTGCCAAAAGCAAATATCAATAAATGATATGGGCAAACTTCTTCATTTATTCACGTTATTTGTCTTGCCTGGATGTCAGCTCCCCATGATTTTGACTACCAGGCGCTTGGGCCGCCGTCCATCAAATTCGGCGTAAAATATCTGCTGCCAGGGGCCCAGATCTAGCCTTCCCGCGGTAACTGGAACGATCACCTGATGCCCCATCAGAATGTTTTTCAAGTGTGCATCACCATTGTCTTCACCGGTCCGGTGATGTTCGTAGCTTCTGCCAAAAGGGGCGATTCCTTCCAGCATCCTGTCCATATCTGCCCTGAACCCAGGTTCATCATCATTGATATATACCCCGGCAGTTATATGCATGGCCGAAACCAGGGCCATCCCTTCTTCAACTCCACTTTTCCGTACCGCTTCCTCCACCCTATCCGTAATTCCAAGATATTCTCTACGTTTGTCAGTGTTGATCGTGAAATATTCGGTATATGTTTTCATTTCAAGGACCTTCCTCCCTGTTTTACCATTATTATTTGCAAAACGTGTATGCAAAAAACAGCCCCCTCCAGTTACATCGATCTCCCCCGGTTATTTGCAAAATATCTGTTGCGTTTCATTCACCTCGCTCCGCCTCTTTTTTGCCCCGGTCTTTCAATTGTCGAGCTTCAATACGCTTTGTTACAAAATTGTTATATTTTTTTAAAAGGGTTTTTCCGGCCAGCAAACTATGTTATAATTCCGTAGAACATTCAAGGAGCAATCATGCACGGATACAACAATTATAGCAAAAAAAAGACCCGTAAAAAATTAAAGAAAAAATACATTTTACCCCTCACTGCAATTGTAATTCTTTCCCTGGCCCTGGGCTTTTATTTCCTCTACAATTCCGGCAAGAATCCAGCCACCGTGGACAGCCCCATCGCCGATGAACCAGCCCCAACCGAGGAATATCGCGAAGTTCTTCTGGTTGCATGCGGGGATATAATGGTGCATCCTTCACAACTCGAGGGGGCAAAGGATCGGCAAACAGGGGAATATGACTTCTCACCCAGTTTTGAATTTATCAAGGAGTATATCAAGAAAGCCGATCTGGCCGTGGGCAACTTTGAAACTACGCTTGCCGGTGAGGAAAGGGGTTTCAGCGGTGATCCGGCCCGGTTCAACAGTCCCGATGCATTGGCGCGTAACTTGAAAGATGTCGGCTTTGACCTGATGGCCACAGCCAACAACCATTCGCTTGACAGGGGGGCCTCCGGCCTGCTACGAACGATCGATGTTCTCCAGGAAGCCGGACTCGAAACCTTCGGTACTTTCAGAAGTCCGGAGGAAAGAAACACCCCACTTGTTGTGGATGTGAATGGAATCAAGATTGCTTTCCTGGCTTACACGGATATCATCAACGGCATGATCATCCCTGCCGGCCAGGAATATATTATCAACTTCATCGATCTTGATGCCGATCCACAACTCGAGAAAACGCGAAACATTTTTGAAACGGATATTGCTGCAGCGCGCAAGGAAGGTGCAGATATCGTGGCTGTATACATGCATTGGGGTTATGAATACAAATTTACGCCCAATTCATGGCAGGAACGAATGGCACAAATATTGGCTGAAACAGGAGCAGATCTGATTCTGGGATGCCATCCTCATGTCATCCAGCCCATGGAATATATCACCACGGAGAGGGATGATGGGGGCTCTCATCGCACATTTTTGGTTTACTCGATGGGTAACTTTATTTCCAATCAGTTTCACTGGCCGGGTGTAATACCTACCGAAGAGGTAAAATACGGACTGCTGATGCAGATCAAACTGGAAAAAGAAATGGTCTCCGGCGATACACGTATCAAGGATGTTGATTATATCATTACCAGGGTTAACCGCGATTGGCGGCACCGTATCATTCCACTTCACCTGCTGATCGATTCCACCCCGGAAACCTACAAAATGCCCGGCCACAAATATGATCGTCTGTTGCCGGTCTGGAACGATATCGTACAGAGATTGGAAGGGTTCGAGCCCGCATTCAAACCGCAAAAATTTCAGGCCCCCTGACCACGGTTGCTATGACCAATTGGATGTCACAGCTTTTTCGCAACGTCTGATGGTTTCATCCCGCCCCAGGATAAGTATAATGTCGATCAGTTCGGGCCCTATCGGGCGCCCACTGATGGCAATCCTCACCGGCCTGTTCAAGCGTCCCGGGGATATTTCATGTTTTGCGAACAGTTCATCCATCATTTTCTGAATGCTGTCACGTGAAAAATCATCCATTGCTTTCAACCCATCAATGAATAACCTCAAATTGTCCCTGGCATCCTCTTTACCCAGTACCTTCCTGGCCGCTTCTTCATCATAGTCAAAATCTTTTTTAAAAAAATATGTGGATGCATCCACAAATTCCTCGATCGTTTTGACCCGGTCGCTTAGAGCAGCAAATATATCGTTCACCCTGCTCATATCGCTGCTGGAAACGGAAGCAGGCAGAAGACCGGCTTGCTGTAAAAAGGGGATGGACAGGGCGGCCATCTTTTGTGTAGGACTTTCCCTTATATAATGGCCGTTGATCCATATTATTTTTTTGATGTCGTATATGGCCGCAGTTTTCACAACCCGATCGAGGGTAAAATAGTCAATGATCCTGCCCAGCGGCAATATCTCTTCCTCCCCGGGTGGAGACCAGCCCAGCAATGCCAGATAGTTTATCAACGCTTCCGGCAAGAACCCTTTATTCTTGAATTCCTGAACTGAAGTAGCCCCATGCCTTTTGCTCAGTTTGCTACGATCGGGGGCCAGAATCATCGGTACATGTGCATATACAGGCAAGCTGTAACCCAATGCTTCGGCCACAAGTTGCTGGCGGGGAGTATTTGACAGGTGTTCTTCAGCCCGTATGACATGGCTTATCTTCATCTCCCAATCGTCCACGACGCTCGCAAAGTTATAGGTGGGGACCCCATCCGATTTTAAAATGATAAAATCATCAAGGATGCTGTTATCGAAACTGACCTCCCCCCTGATCCGATCATGAACCACCGTCTGCCCGGTGTCCGGTGTACGCAGCCTGACTACAGGCTTTACCCCTCTATCCCCCTCCGGAGCCCTGTCCAATTTCCGACAGGTACCGGGATATACATAAGGTTTTCCCTGGCGGCGCGCTTCTTCCCGGCCCCGTTCCAGTTTCTCTTTTGAGCAATAACAATGATATGCTTTACCGGTTTCAAGAAGGCGGTTGATCTCTTTCATGTAGGACGTATACCTCTCCGATTGGACATAGGGCCCATAATCCCCGCCCCTGTCGGGGCCCTCGTCCCAGTCCAGCCCGAGCCAATTCATGGCCTCGATGATTCCCGTCCAGTATTCTTCCCGGGAACGTTCCGCATCGGTATCGTCAATTCTCAGAATGAAAACGCCATTTTTCTTGCGAGCATACAACCAGTTGAAAAGGGCCGTTCTGGCTCCCCCGATATGCAATTCCCCTGTAGGGCTCGGCGCAAATCTGACTCTCACTGTTGGCATTCCTGTCACACTCCCAAACAATAATGAAATTCTTATTGAGTATATCATTCTTGCCCTGATTGTTCCATGTCATGATTCCAAATAACAGGGCAGCGTCTGCAGCTGCCCTGTTATCAAAATTTTCGTTTGTTGACAATGTTATTTTAGCTGGTTGAGTGCTATCTGGCATTTTTGTACACATTCGTCTGCCATCCTGGCAGTTTGATTGAAAGCATTTCGGGCCTGTTCGTTTTCCGTTTCTTCTGCTGCAATTCTCAGTTCTGCCGATGATTCTTTGAGCCCCTCTATACATTTTTCTATCCTGGGTCTGATTTGAGGCATAACCGTCACCTTCCTCGATCTTGATGTCTTTAGTATTCCCTTTCAGAAGATAATGATCAACAGAAGGTGTCAACGCCAGAGGCATGCATGTTGATAAAATCTTTCATCTACCCGCCTTTTTTCGATGTAAAGGGAGCAAAAATCTCCTTATCGACTGCCCCGGCCATCACCCTGTAACCCTCGATGCCGGGATGCGCTCCATCGACGGTCAGGCCGGGCAATGGACCACCGTTGGATGAGTCCAGAAATGGATTGTAAAAATCGATCAGCCCGATTCCTTCCGCCCGGGCATAATCCCTGATCCAATTTCTGTATTCCGCCAATGTTGATTCAATGTTGTAAAAAGCTACCGGGGTAGGCAGCCCCATGACAGTTCCAATACCATGTTTCCGCGCTTCATCATGCATCTTGCGAAAGTTCAAGGCCACCTTTTCCAGTGGCACCCCGCAGAAGGCATCGTTGTAACCCCCAAGAATGATCACCACCCGGGGCCTCTCCCTGACCACATCCCGAATAAAACGATTGCACATATCAGCGGTGAGGTCACCACATATACCACGGTTCCCGATCTTGAGAGCATATTTTTTCGAGATGATATTGACCCATGAGCATTCCTCAGAAAAGGGGAAACCCTGGGTAATCGAATCACCGATGGCTACCACATCGTATGGCCTGTCCAATTTATTCCCCCCTGGACTTTTTTTCAAGTATATCACTATTCATCACGGAGCGGCACGATAAATGAATGGTTCGGGTTTATAATAATCATCGGACAATTTTTCCCGGCCAATCTCGGCTTCTTCTTCCAGCAAGAGCCGCCAGGTGGTGATCCTGTAGCCCGGGGAACCTTTCTGTATCATCTCGATTTCACCTGGCTTCATGCCCCGGTCATTCTCCAAAACTATCGGTGGAGCAATGCGGATTTTGTCCGTGGAGGTGATCCTGATCTTCGTTTCATTTTCCTGGCCGTATAGCCGGGCAATCAGGCGGCCATTTTTTACCTCCGTGCCGATCATGATGTAACTACCCAGCGTATTTTCAAATTTCAAATCCAGGTAATCATAGGCTATGGTGGCATCCCTGCCAATTTCCACATACCCCACAGGGAGTGAATGGCCATGTCTTTCAACGATCTTCAAGTTCGCCAGCAAGGCACTGTTGTACAATGTTGAAGAAACCTGGCAGAGCCCCCCTCCCACCCCCGGAACCAGCTTGCCATTGCTGATGATGGGTGCTTCCCTGAAACCATCCTTGCACGAAGCAGCACCGATGACATTGTTGAAAGAAAATATTTCCCCGGGAGCCAGTATGTATCCATCAAGCATGGAACATGCCAGTACAATGTTGTGCGTGCGGTTCGCATTTCCCGGGCCTATCGGCGTGGAAAAACTGCTGATTTTTTCTTTGATCCCCATCCTTTCCAGGTCATATGTTGTTATTGCCGCCGGCCAGGCCCCTGTCAACGGCCTTATCTCGATGCTGTTTGCAGAAGATTTGTTTTTGCCATGCCTTTCAACGGCACGGATTATTTTGTTCCGTGTGGCCGCGACCTTCAAATAACGTCCCTTTTCTTCAGGGCATATGTTTATATGGTCATTCTGTATCTCAAAGGAGGCATCACGAGGCAATATCATGTACCGGTTAGCCAGCCCCTTCATCATTTCCGAGAATATTTCTTCTTCAAGCGTCACTTTTTTTCGGCTCCGATGATTATGGACCAGCAAAGAAATCCTTGATATGGGGTTGCCAACCAACAATTTTCCAAACAAGCGGAAACGCCCTGTCGCCATCCCCTCTTGCAATGTATCTTCCACGGAGAAAGATATTCCTGCATCTGAACAGGACACGGAGAACGGTTCGATCTGATCGTGCAAAAAAATAATTTCCTTTGCCTTCAAGCCATCGAAACTGTTTTCAAGCAAAGGCGCCACCTCGTTGCTGTGCCTGTTCCCGACGTAGATATCCTCGATAAATATTCCCGGGTAAAATCGATTCCTGTAGTAGATACAATCCAGAACGATGATCAGCAATAACAAGAACACCACGATGATTGAAAGGACGGATACTGTGGTTTTCCGGGAAACGGGAACCCCTTCCTTTTTTGATGGTTCCGGAACCATGACTGTGGTATCCCCTGTCATCAGATCACTTTCATTCCTTTATTTTATACTTAAAAATATGAGTTCGTTTTTTTAATATGAATGAATATAAAACAAGAAATTGTGAATAATAAAGGCAGAACCCCATGGGGTGGAAAATGCACAAGGTCAAACATGATGTTTACCATAACTCGCACTCCATCCGTGGGGTTCAAATTTACCCGCGTTTCACCCCCCTGTCCTCATCATGAATAAATAGCGTAAATCCCTTCCCCCTGGAAGAAGCAGACAGAAACAGATAACGCCCGCAGCGGTCAATACTTTTGACTGGACTATTTTTGCAGCGGCACAAAAAGGAAATTATTTGAAGAGAGACAGAAGAAATCCGGCCACTATGGCTGAACCTATCACTCCCGCCACATTGGGCCCCATGGCGTGCATCAACAGATAATTGTTGGGGTTTGCTTCCTTGCCCACTTTCTGCGACACTCTTGCCGCCATGGGTACAGCTGAAACCCCTGCGGATCCGATCAAGGGATTGATCCTGCCCCCCGTGATTTTGCACAGGATCTTGCCCATCAGAACACCCCCAGCCGTGCCGATAGCAAAAGCAGCCAATCCCAGAAGAATGATCTTGACCGTGTCGACGGTGAGAAATAATTCGGAGGTGGCCTTGGCCCCGACGGAAAGCCCCAGAAAAATTACCACGATGTTGTTCAGATCGTTCTGGGCTGTTTTGCTCAATCGGTCCGTTACCCCGCTTTCCCGGAAAAGATTGCCTAGCATCAACATCCCGACCAGGGGAATTGCCTCGGGCAAGAGCAACCCGACGAGAATTGTCACCACGATTGAAAACAAAATCTTTTCCTTCTTCGAAACTACTCTCGGTTGTTCCATGACGATGACTCTTTCCTTCTGTGTCGTCAACAATTTCATGATCGGCGGCTGAATGATAGGCACCAGAGCCATATATGAATATGCTGCAATGGCAATGGAACCAAGCAACTCCGGTGCAAGGCGATTCGTAAGATAGATGGCTGTTGGCCCATCGGCTCCGCCAATTATGCCAATTGCCGATGCCTCCTGCGGGGTAAAACCCAGAAAAAGCGCGCCCAGAAGTGTAACGAATATTCCCAGTTGAGCAGCCGCCCCCAGCATGAGCGTTATCGGATTGGCGATCAATGGCCCGAAATCAGTAAGCGCTCCCACGCCGAGAAAGATGAGAGGGGGATAGATGCCCAGTTCAACACCAAGCGAAAGATAGTAAAGTAGCCCTCCCAAAAAATTGTTTTCCGCCATGGGCATGTCCAGGAGTGTATTCAAGGGCAGATTGACCAGTAACGCACCAAAACCGATCGGCACAAGCAACAATGGTTCGTATTTCCTGGCAATCCCCAGATAAAGCAGGATACACGATATGATTATCATGATAGCCCTGGGAATGGTCAAACCGAAAAATCCCATCGTCCGTGTAAACTCCGAAAGCATATCCAGCAAGGAACGGGGCCTCCTTTTTTTCTGCAGTTATACCATTATCTATCCGATAATCATCAGAACTTCGCCACTGTCAACAGTGTCAGCTTTATGAACCAATATCTTAATCACCGTGCCCGATACAGGTGATGTTATTTCGTTTTCCATCTTCATTGCTTCCAGGATAACAAGAACATCATTCTCCTTCACCTCGTCACCTTCGGTTACCTTTACATCAACTATTGTACCCGGCATGGGAGCTTTCACCGGCTTTCCGCCATTGGAAAAATCCCGTGGCACCTTTTCGGTTTTCATGGATACCGGCTTTGTTTGTTCGGGATCTCCATGTTTTTTACTCTCAACATCCCGGGAAGTAGAATCCTCTTCTTTTACTTCTTCCACCTCGACACTGAATATTTCCCCATCTACAGATACTCTAAATGATCTTCTGACCAAATTTTTCCCTCCTGATGTTTGTTAAAATCAGATTCATTTTTAGCAGATCTTCCCGCCCTTGCAAAGCCCATTGACTGCTAAAATTGCCATGATGCGGTTCGACTCTCGTGATCCTGTAATCAGCCATGCCGTCTTCAGAGTTCAAATAACTGTCAATGGCCGCGCTTATGGCAGCAACGATTTTTTGACGGGCCCTGACCGACTCCACACCGGAATCGCTTTCATCTACAACAGGCATGATCGTGGAGCTCCTCGATGTATTGGATCTGAAAGCAACCAAACGGCTAAACAAAACTATCAAGAGATTCAATACAAATAATACCGTCAAGACAAGGGTAAAGCCTATGGCCATGGTCTGCAATCCAAAATACAAGAACTCCATCTATTACTCCTTTGGTCATCCAACATGCCGCCAAAACAACATTTCTCCCGGCATTGCAAGGAACAACAAAACATCCGCATCAATACTGGCTGGTATTTCTTTACCATTATACCTGAATCATTATTATTTTACACCATCGAGATAACAATAATTTTATATTGCCGTTCCGGGCAAGGATCGGGGAGCTATCGCTATGGGTTAGCAATCATGGGGCCCTGTCCCACATTTTTTTAATTTCTTCAACACACCTGTATTCCACACTTGCACAGCCCGGAAAGGGACAGGATTCCTTGTCGTCCCCATGGAAATCGGACCCACCCGTGATCAACAACCCTTCCCTTCGAGCCCATTCTCTGTAGAAAAGAGTCAATCCGGGGGTATGTTCGGGGTGATAAACTTCAATGCCCTTCAGACCCGATTTTTTGAAATGAAAAAGAGATTGACTGTTTTCATTGGTTATCCCGGGGTGTGCCAGTACGGGAACCGCTCCACAACTGTTCAGAAGTGAAATGGCATCCTCGGTCTTCAGTGTCAAACGGGGAATATATGCCACCTTGCCTCGACCGATGAAACGTTCAAATGCTTCCGATATTGTCGTTACATAACCTTTTTTATAAAGCAGTCTGGCCAGATGAAGCCTGCCCGGAGCAGCCTCCCCGGCTTCTTCCTCGACATCTTCCATGCGCACCTTGACCCCTTTTCCAGAAAGGAGTGCCAGCATTCCGGCCATACGCTCGTAACGTCCGGCTCTCAACGAGGAAAGCTCTTTCCCCAACCGGGAATCGGAAGATGCAAAATATCCTAGCAGATGAATTTCCCGGCCTTGAAAAACAGTGCCGATCTCCACACCGGGTATCACTTCTATTCCCAGGCGACGCCCGGCTTTTTGCGCTTCTTCCACACCTTCTGTTGATTCATGGTCAGTCAAGGCAATAGCCTTGAGTCTGTTATTTCTTGCACAGATCTCCACCAACCTGTTAGGGGGATACAGACCGTCGGAAAATGAACTATGCAGGTGCATATCAGCCAGAGGAGTTTCCTTCGCAAGCAAAATTCAACTGCTCCTTCTTGATCGGTATTTTCATTTTATATTATCTTCAAGTATTCTCAGGACATTGCCCGATATAATCAGTTCCACCTCGGAAAGGGAAAACCCTCTTCCTATCAGCCCGGACACCAGGTATCCATAGCAGGTGCAATCATGAAGTTCATCCATGGTAATATCAATCCCATCAAAATCAGAACCAAGGGCAAGCACCTCCACCCCGGCTATTGTAGCAATGTGAACGAAATGATCGATCAGCTTGTCAATACTGCATTCATCAACACTATCAGCAATAAAATGGGGGTAAAAAGTCAAGCCCACAACCCCTCCCTTTTTGCTCAGAACTTTCAACTGTTCATCGCTCAAATTGCGGGAATTGTCACAAATGGACCTGGCATTAGCATGTGACACAATTGGAGGTTTACTTGCAAAATCCATAACATCATAAAAAGCACGTGGCGATATGTGCGCCAAATCGACCAACATTCCCAGGGCCTCCATACGTTTGACCACCTTGCGCCCCAACATGGTCAATTTGCCTTCCCCTCTGTCACCATGACTTCCGGCCAGCAGATTGTCATAATTCCATGTTAACGAAAGAGAACGCACGCCCAGCATGTAATAGATATCCAACATCGAGATATCCCCATCCAGAGCTTCCCCACCTTCTATCGAAAGAACGGCCGCGATCTTTCCCCTCCTGTTCAATGCCGCGATGTCGGAAAAAGCATTCACGTGTCCGATTTTATGTTCGTTGCCAGAGATTATATTGCGGTAATAGCATGAGATCATATGCAACGTTTCTTTTGCCCCCCTGCCTCTCTTTCCCGTGCAAGCCGCAAAGAATTGGGTTTTGACCCCCCCTTTGCACATCCTCGGCAAATCCAGATGCCCATGCATATTTTCTGCCGCAAATCTGTATTTGCTCTTTGTGGAAAGTGACAGATTGGAAATGGTGTCACAATGACAATCGATGACTCCTACTTCCTTTAGAAGCTTTGAAGCTTTTCCGGAGATATTGTTCATGGTTACCTCCTTGCATGCTCCCCCATCAATTATACACGGATCACCAATTACAAAAACACCTGGCAAGAATGCCAGGTGTTTTTTTGAATAATATAATTTCCCTTATCGAGGCTCTACAATCAACTTGATAGCCGTCTTTTCCTCACCATCTATCTGGACATCGGTAAAAGCAGGTATACATATCAAGTCGACACCACTGGGAGCTACAAACCCTCTTGCAATAGCAACAGCCTTCACTGCCTGATTTAGAGCACCGGCACCTATGGCTTGAACTTCCGCCCCTCCCCGTTCCCTGAGCACCCCGGCCAGAGCACCGGCTACAGAATTGGGATTGGATTTGGCAGATACTTTAAGTACGTCCATTTGTTACTACATCCTCCTTCTACCTGTTTTTCAATCGCTAATGTTGAAGAATATTATATTTTCAATATTTATACTATTCTATCATCATGACCAAAATTCCTTCTATCAAAAAAAGTAAATTTTTAAATGACCATATTGATCCTTTCCAGGTATGTGCAGATGCCCTCGTTGTCTACCTCAAGAAAAAGAGCATTCAATTGCGCGGGTTGTGCATCGCCCAACCTGAATCTGACTGGCAATTTGGTGGTGAATTTTTCTATAGCCTGATCGATATTCACGCCGATTACGGAGTTGAACGGCCCGGTCATCCCCACATCTGTTATATAGCCCATCTGTTGACCGATGATTCTTTCGTCAGCTGTCTGCACATGTGTATGTGTGCCGATAACAGCACTTGCCTTGTCATTCAAAAACCATCCCATTGCATTTTTTTCGGAAGTTGCCTCGGCATGAAAATCAACAATGATGATCGGCGTTTCTCTTTTCAACCTTTCTATCTCGCCCACCGACTTTCTGAAGGGACACTCAATTTCGGGCATGAACACCTGGCCTGCCAGGCAGATAACACCTATCTTCCTTCCTGCCTTTTCAAAAACTACCGACCCCCTCCCCGGGGTGCCCGGAGGGTAGTTCAACGGCCTCAGTAGACGTTCTTCCTGATCGATAAAATTGAACACATCCTTGTTGTCCCATATGTGGTTGCCCCCGGTGATGACATCAACTCCCGCATCAAATATTTCGCGAGCAACTTTTTGGGTTATCCCCCAACCCCCCGCGGAATTTTCACCATTGGCAATGATCACATCCATACGATAATTGCTGTCAAGCCCGGGAATGGCCGTCTTCAGGCATTCCCTCCCCGGACGCCCCATGATATCACCGATGAACAGTATACGCAAAATGATCTTCCTTTCCCGATCGGTTGCCGTTGCTTCTCACATGATCTGATAAGCGAAATATGGAAAGTGTTCACGTGAACACTTTCCATATCGATGGCTTGAAAATTACTTATTTTATTTTGCATATTCAATGGCTCTGGTTTCTCTGACGACCGTTACCTTGATCTGCCCGGGATATTCCATTTCATTTTCGATCTTTTTCACCATATCGCGGGCAATCATGGCAGCATTGTTATCACTGACTCTTTCCGGTTTCACGATAATCCTTATTTCCCTTCCGGCCTGGATGGCAAAGCATTTATCTACACCCTCGAACGAATCGGCAATACCCTCAAGCTTCTCCAGTCTCTTGATATAGTTTTCCAGGCTTTCCCGTCTGGCTCCCGGCCTGGATGCTGATATTGCATCTGCCGCCTGAACCAGAACGGCCTCCATGGTCTTGAAGTCAACGTCATCGTGATGCGCCTCGATGGCATTCAACACCTCCGGGGATTCCTTGTATTTTTTGGCCAGCTCAACACCCAGAGCCACATGCGGCCCCGTTCTTTCCAATTCCTGATCCATGGCTTTCCCTATATCATGCAGCAGGCCAGCCCTTTTGGCCAGGTTGATGTCCAGCCCAAGTTCCGCAGCCATTATACCCGCCAATTTTGACACTTCAATCGAATGTTGAAGAACGTTCTGCCCATAACTGGTACGGTACCTGAGTTTACCCAGGTGGTGGACCAGTTCCGCATGCAAGCCATGTACTCCAGTCTTCAATATGGCCCTCTCTCCCTCTTCCTTGATTGTATTTTCGATCTCCTGACGCGACTTCTCCACCATCTCTTCTATCCTTGCCGGATGGATACGACCGTCGTTGATCAACTTTTCCAATGAAATGCGAGCAATTTCACGGCGGATCGGGTCAAAACCGGAAATGATCACCGCTCCCGGGGTGTCATCAATGATCAAGTCTATACCTGTAAGATTCTCCAGCGCACGGATGTTCCTTCCTTCCCTTCCAATGATCCTGCCCTTCATATCATCGTTGGGAAGATTCACAACCGATACGGTTGACTCGGAAGTATGTTCCGCAGCACATCTCTGTATAGCGATGGTTACAATCTCTCTCGATTTCTTTTTTGCTTCCTGATGAGCACGATCTTCTATATCCTTGATCATGATCGCCATTTCATGCTTGATCTCTTTTTCAACTTTCTCCATCAGCAATTCCTTGGCTTCATTCTGTGACAACATGGAAAGCCTCTCCAGCTCTGCCAGCTGTTGCTTGTACAGATCATCAATCTTTTTTTGCATCTTCTGTGCATGTTCCTTTTTCCGTTGCAAGTCCTCTTCCTTCTTCTCTATGGCATTGTTCTTCTTGTCCAGAGCCTCCTCCTTCTGAACCAGACGACGTTCCAGACGGTTCAATTCGGAACGCCTCTCTCGACTTTCCTTTTCCACTTCGTTTCTTAGATGATGCGCCTCTTCTTTGGCTTCCAGGGTCTTCTCCCTTATAATGGCCTTTGCTTCCGATTTTGCATTTTCGATTATTTTTTCCACTTCGTTTTCAGCCGAAATCATTTTGTTTTCTGCAACCCTTTTGCGGGAAAAATACCCGACAGCAAAGGCAACACCGATAGCCATTAAAGAGCCTATTACGGACAAGATCAAAATAAAATGAATAGGCATGAATTTAACACCTCCTGCAATTTGATTCCTGAAAAATGATGCCTGACAAACAAAAAAAGTTGTGCAAGAACACAACTATTCAAAAGAGAAAAAAATACATTTTTTCTTAACCAGACAAGATTCAATTTAAAATATATTTTTAGTGCCCGGCGCACATCGATTCTCTTTGTAGTAGGTTGTATTCTCACTACAATATACAAGACATGATACAATAATATTCTATACCTTGAAAAAGGTTATGTCAAACAGATATCCAAAATGCTTCATCAATCGAAATATTTTCTTGAAATTTTAAAAACCACTTCGCCCGGATATCCCCGTCTTTTCAAAAAGGACATTGTTTTTCTCAAAAGATTTCTATCATCTCGCTCATAATCCGTTGGCAGGTATCTGTCCATCAATTTTCTGGCCCGTTCATATTCGCTTGACAGCTCATTTTTCAACAAGTCGGCGATGATTTTTTCATCGATACCTTTATTTTTCAATTCCCATCTTATTTTTAAAGAACCCTTCAGTTTACGTCTGGAAAATTCCACCCATGACCTGGCAAATTCCCTGTCATCCAGGAGGCCGACACCTTCCAGTCTTTCAATTACACCTGCACATGTTTCGGCATCAAAACCCTTGCCAGATAGATAACCCTCCATCTCTTTCTTGCTTCTTTGCCGATATGACAACCACCTCAAGGATTTATTCCATGCAGCCCTGTAATCCCGGTCACTGTTACCCGATGACCCTTTCCCGGCCCCGGCCATCTTCAAATCAAGCCGGAACCGTCGTTGTCCGGCCCGGTAGCATCATCTTTCCTGGTAGGCAAACCGTAAGCTTCCCTGATCTGTTTCTCGAGGGCAGCGGTAACATCCGGGTTGTCTTTCAGATACTCACGCACGTTTTCCTTGCCCTGCCCCAGGCGTTCCTCATCCCATGAATACCAGGCACCACTTTTTTTGATTATATCGAGTTCCACTCCCAGGTCGATGAGCGAACCCTCACGAGAAATCCCGTACCCGTAGATGATGTCAAATTCGGCTGTTTTGAAAGGAGGAGCCAATTTATTTTTCACCACTCTGGCCCGCGTTCTATTACCCACCATCTGGTCTCCCTGCTTGATTGTTTCTATGCGGCGGACCTCCAGCCTGACCGAGGAATAAAATTTCAGGGCCCTGCCACCCGGTGTTGTTTCAGGGTTGCCAAACATAACGCCCACCTTTTCACGAATCTGATTGATAAAAAGTGCCGTGGTATTCGACTTGCTGATGATAGCCGATAGCTTGCGCATGGCCTGGGACATAAGCCGTGCCTGCAGGCCAACATGGGAATCCCCCATATCGCCTTCAATTTCCGCACGGGGAGCCAGGGCGGCCACGGAATCGACCACGATAACATCGACTGCCGCGCTGCGCACCAGCATCTCCACGATCTCGAGAGCCTGTTCACCGGTATCAGGTTGAGAAACAAGCAGTTCCTCCACATTTACACCCAATTTTTTGGCATAGTAAGGGTCAAGAGCATGCTCGGCATCGACAAAAGCAGCATTGCCCCCGCCTTTCTGGGCCTCGGCAATGGCATGCAGTGCCACGGTTGTTTTTCCCGACGATTCGGGGCCGTAAACCTCCACCACCCTTCCCCGGGGAAACCCGCCAATTCCCAGAGCTATATCCAACGACAGGCAACCTGAAGGGATTGTTTCGATACCATTTTTTACTGTCTGCCCCAGTTTCATGATCGCCCCTTTGCCGAATTGTTTCTCAATCTGCAAGATGGCCATGTCCAGAGCTTTTTGTTTTTCCATGATAAACCTCCCTTGTATTTAAGGATCATCAGCATTATATTTCTGGTTATAAACTGTTTTTTCCTGCCAATTCTATTTTAAATATATTTTGGCCATGGATATGTACTCGGCTCCCTGCGGGGAAAGAATACTGCGATAAAGGTTTATATAATCGAGTTCGTTGTCAGCAGCATCGATAACGGGGAACTTGCCATCATTCATTTCCTGCAAGGCAGCTGTTGCATCTTTTGCGGGATTGCGAATACGACCGATAGTAATGTGGGGCAGAAATTTTTTTTCCCCGGAACCACCTTCTGCGAAATCAAGACCACTCCCTGCAAAGGAATGGTTGATCATACGGTTCAACGCCTGTAGCTCATCATTGCCCCGGCCAATTCCCACCCAGATAACACGCGGACGCCTGAAATGGGGAAAAACACCCCACCCCTCCAGGGAAATGTTGAACGCCCCGAATCGATGAACGGAATGTTCCAGAAGAGTTATGATATTCTTTACAGGGATCTCCACTTTGCCCAGAAATTTGAGGGTGATATGTAATGCGGGCGCCCTCACCCACCGAACGTCATCCACGCGGTTTTTCATCATGTTCTGGACCTCGGCCAATTTCCCCCTCTGCTCATCATTTATATCGGCGGCAATGAAAAGTCGCATTCTCATCCTCCATTTCTTGTTCCGGGCCCGGATCTTTCTTCACTGAACAGATGACGTTCCAGCTTGAAACCACCGGAAATTTTGGGTATATTGATCAGATCCCCGGCCGAAAGTAGCGGATCTTCCCCGTCGTCAATATTATAATACAGGATAAACATGCTGTACGATACATTTTCGATATCGTTCAACCCGCGTATGCCCGAAGCCCCCGTTGAACCGGCATTGATAAACACGGACTCCGCTGTTTCTTTCACACTTATTTTGTGTGTATGGCCGCAAAGAATTGTCTCTGCTTTGTCCGCCAGCAACTCTCCCAGAAGGGGATGATGAACAGCCAGAAGGTGGGGCTTTGCATCCTGCTCTTCAAAAATACTGTTCAATGAACGGGCATAGGCCTCGATTTCTTCATCGGGCACCATTATTTCATTTACTTTGTATGCCGGATCCGAAATCCCAGCGATAACAACGCCCTCAACTTCGACAATCTCATTATCGAGCACCAGGACCCCATTTTCCCGTAGAACGGAAGTTACAGGGGGAGCGTCGTGATTGCCAGGAACAAAGATATAGGGCACGGGCAAATTGGCAACTTCGGAAATCAGTTCCGCTTCCAGAGGCGTCCCGTAGTCAGTAATGTCACCCGTGTCAACAACCATATCTATGTTGAACACATTGACAACCTTCTTGATGAGATCAATGGCCGCCGGGTTGTTATGGATATCGGAAACATGCAATATCTTCAGATTACCGGCCGTATCGACGGGTGTAAAATTTTCTAGATGGTCAAACAGATAGATCAAATTGGTGGCCATGGTTTCAAGCTGTTCGCTTAGATTTTGAACCGTACTCAACCCAACATTGAAGATATTCAGTGCCCATGGCGCGGCATTCAGTGTCCCTGAATAACGCGGATTGTTGAAAGTAGCGATATTGAACGGTGCAACCACCGTAAAGGCCACGATCAATAAAAAACATATAGCGGCAATGCCGCCGCCTTTCCAGAAACGATAGGCAATCTTTCGTGTACACCCCAGGTAACTGAGGATACCGCCACCCACAAAAGCAACCAGGAGACTGCGCAAACCAAACAGGGCAACTCCTTTTCGTGCTCCCCAGAACAATTCCTCTATCCACGATTCAATGTTGTTCAAACCTTGAACACTGGAGGACAGAAGATCGATATCCACATTCTTGAGCATCACATTCAACTGAAAGAAATAATCATGGGTGTGGACCTTGATCTCTCCAAGGGGGGGTATAGCTACAATCGTGTTGCCAGCACGGAAAGGAATCAGGGAAACGAGGACTTCAAAAGGACCGGCCAAAATACGTGTTTCGTTGAAGAAACTGATAGCGACAATCATTCCTGCCACGGAAAAGAAAACAATTTTAACCCATTCAAATATTTTTTCATTTGAAAAATTATTGCACATGGATCATTGCTCCGGTTTTTTCAGCAACACCAGCAAATCTGCCAGGATTGCCTTTACTGCCTTCTCCTTGATTTCTCGACGCGAACCCCCAAGATTTAGAAGCTGGACACGAACCTTGCCGTCAATATCTATAGCATAATGGACCGTCCCCACCGGTTTCCCCGGCGATCCTCCGGAAGGCCCGGCAATGCCGGTCACTCCTACCCCGATGTCGCTTCCGATGATCTTCCGGGCTTTGCTGGCCATCTCCCGGGCCACAGCCTCGCTGACAGCCCCATTTTGCAAGCAATCGATGCTAACTTTCAATATTTCAACCTTGGATCGGTTGGAATACGAAACAATTCCGGCCAAAAAGACATCGGAGGATCCCGGAACATCGGTTAACCTGTCTGCCAGAAGCCCCCCGGTACAGGATTCGGCCACGGCCAGAGTCATCTTTTTTTCCAGAGCCAATTTCACAATTTTTGAAGCTGTCCTCATAACACACAGAAACCCCCAGTCGTCGAGATTGAAAAACATACGCCCCATGCAAGAAAAACCATCTATCGAAGAAGCAACTTTTCCTTTTTCGCCTCCGCCAGTATCTTTCGCAGAAACTCGCCGGTAATCCTTTCTTTTTCCACCAGTACCGAAGCAATTTTCCGTATGGACGACAGATAAGGAGTCAACATCGCTGTAACCTTCTCTTCCTCGACGCCAATTATTTTTCTGACGGTGCGATGGATCATGGATCGGGAAAGGTCATCCATACAAACAACCCCGAGTGAAGAAAGCCCCGTAGCGATAATCTTGCGTGCCAGTTCCACGGCCTGTTTGAAATCATTGAACGATCCTGTGCTCTGCTGTCCCAGGACAATTTTCTCACTGACGGCCCCGCCAAGCAAAACACAGATCTCCCTTTCCATGTAACTCCTGGTGAAAAGTTTGTATTCCCTGTCCGGATGCTGCCGCATATAACCCAGTGCACTGCCACGCGGGGTAATTGTCACCACCGAAACCGAACCCGGCTTCGTAATCTCGCTGACCATGGCGTGACCGCATTCATGCACCGCTATCCTCCATATTTCTGTTTCATCGACCTTCTTGTCCTGCTTTTCCCCCATCATCACCTTGTCAATAGCTTCCATCATGTGGGCCTGTCCAACCCGGTTGCAGTTTTCCCGCATGGCCAGGATTGCAGCCTCATTGGCCAGGTTTTCGAGCTGGGCCCCCGAAAAACCAAAAGCATCGCGGGCTATTTTATCAATATCCACGTCCCTGGCCAGCGGTTTATTTCGGGTATGGAGTTCCAATATCTCTTTCCTTCCCTCCAGATCCGGCAACTCGACCTGTACAATCCGATCCATCCGCCCCGGCCTGACCAAAGCCGGGTCAAGTGCTTCAGGTCTGTTCGTCGCTCCCACGACCAGAATGTTCACGTCTTCATTCAGGGTAAGCCCATCCATTTCCGTAAGCAACTGATTCAGAGTCTGATCGTATTCCATGTGACTGCTATGCGAACCGCGTTTGGTTCCCAGGATATCCAATTCATCGATAAAGAGCACTGCATTATTTTTCTTCTGTGCCCTGGCCTGATCGCGGCACTGTTTGAACAACTGCCTTACTCTTTGAGCACCAACGCCCGCGTACATTTCTATAAACTCGCTGCCGACCGCACTGACAAAAACCGAGTCGGTATAACCGGCAGCTGCTCGTGCCAGCAATGTCTTGCCAGTTCCCGGTGGTCCAATCAGCAAAATCCCCTTGAGCGGCCTGATACCCATCTTTTTGATTTTCATTGGATTTTTGATAAACTCCAATGCCTCCAGGAGCTCCTTCTTGGCCATCTCCTGCCCACCTATCTGATCGAAAAGAATCTTGGACACCGGACGTGATTTGAACCCCAGATGGTTCAATTGGGGCAATTTCCCGCTGGTCAACCGATACAACATGTAAAGGAGTCCCCCCAGAAATAGATAGGGCAGGACATTCAAATTGTACCATAGAAGGACCAGAATCAATGCGAGGGCCACACCGCCACCGATTTCGATCATGACAATTTATCCTCCCTCATCGGCCCGAGATGTGGAACAACAACGTAAAGAAAGTCCTTCCCATCCCTTGCCTGCAAGTAAACATATTTGTCATCAACAGAAAAAAAGTAATCTTCAACTTCATGCCCGGCCGCAGCCCGATCCACCGTCTCCTGGATTGAACGGTAATTGCCAACCCTTGCCCCTTCATAGATTGCCGGCTTTACTTCCCTGAAAAATACTTCTACTTTCTCGTTTCTGCGGTCATGAAGTTCAAAATCGTACTCTTTTTTGACACGTGCGGAAAGTACACGGTCTATCCCCTCCACCATCTCGGGCAGATCCCCGGTATATCCTGTAAAAATATCGACATGAAGGGTGTTCTTTCTATCTCCATTGATCTCCACCCTTTCCACTCCTTCGATCTTGCACAATTCCTCTTCCAGGGGATTTTCCCTGAAAAATCTTTCAAACAAAAATGATCCGCCAAAAAAGAAAACGAGCGAGATCAAAAATACTATTAACATAACATGCCATTTGATCTTGTTCATCTCGATCACCATTGTTAATTTAAAGTTTTAGTTAACATAACTGTCAGCCATTATAACAAAGATCAAAGGTCGAGGCAAACCAAATTGTTGCTCTTTGGATGGCTGGTTAAAATTGAACGATGTTGGATTGGATACGAAAACCTGGAGTAAACTGGTATTGAAATAACCGGTGTCATGAAACAGATTGACGCAAATGTGTCAACATGTCAACCCCCCGGGAAGGGTATGCTCTTCCAGACCCCCCTGTCAAACATCTTTTCGGCTAAAATGATAGTTGTGAGGCCTGTTTTTGTCGGATAGGCCTTCCAGTTCGATGCCGTTGACAAACATTTTCACAACAGGGGGATTCCCCAACCTCAGTCTCATACTCTCTTTAACTTCCAGCAGAAGCTCTTCCCCGTTGTGAAAATTCTCCTGATGAATATTTTGACCGTCAACATGCAGGTCAATCCAGCAATTTCCGGCAAAATCGATCTTGACATTCAGGCTATCCGTACCTTCAAAGGTCCAGTGTGTATCATATGCAGAGGAATTTTCCAGGGCTATTTCGGCCTTTTTGCTTTCCCCCACCTTCTCCTTTTCTTCTATCCCGGTTTCAGCAGAATTCCGATCATCATCCGCCTGTTGGGTAGCCGCGTTGTCATATCGATTGTCCCCATTCGCAAAAGGCCCCCTACCCATGTTTTTCCCGATCGAGACCCAGATAGCAACAAAAAACAACAGGGCCAGTGCAGTATACAACCCTACGGACAGGATCCGGTTTTTACCTTTTCTTTTTTTGGTCCTGGGTTTTTCAACTTTCCTGGCCACATCAACCGGAGGCTGTTCAACTTTCACCTGGGCTTTCTGGTAAATCTTCAATACCCGGGCCGGATCCAGCCCCACTGCCTTTGCATAGGAGCTGATAGCACCTTTCAAATAAACCTCTCCTGCAAATACGGAGAAATCGCCTTTTTCGAATGCTTCCAGTCGGGAAACCTTTATTTTCGTTTGTGCGGCTATATCCTGAAGGGTGATCTTTTTTTCTTTACGGGAATCCCGCAAAAGTTTTATCAGTTCTTCCATCCGATAACACACTCCTTTGGTTTGAAATTATGTAAGTGTAGGGAAGAACGAGCTTTCAAGATAATTTTTGCTTGAATTCTTCATACAAGCGCGAAGCCTGTTCGGGGGTGATGATCACTTCGCGTGGTTTGCTGCCCTCATGTGGGCCAACCACTCCTTTAACTTCAAGGTCATCGATCAGGCGCGCGGCACGAGTATAGCCTATACGCAATCTACGTTGCAGCAATGATATGGAAGCCTGTCCGGTACGGACCACCAGTTCCACGGCATCCGGAAACAAAACATCGACATCATCCCATGTTTCATCTTCCGGCATGGGAGTGAACACCATTTCCTCACCATACTTGTTGTCCCGATCCTGTTTTTTTATAAATCTGGTGAGCGACTTCAGATCCTTGGAACTGATAAAAGCATTCTGTACCCTCAACGGCTTGACCATGCCTACCGGATAAAAAAGCATATCCCCCCTGCCAAGCAATTTTTCTGCACCCGCCATATCAAGA
Organism: Bacillota bacterium; assembly: GCA_012518215.1. NCBI lineage: Bacteria > Bacillati > Bacillota > Bacillota bacterium. The sequence continues at coordinate 133,884 of JAAYSV010000006.1, read as the reverse complement.
ATGGTTCTTGAGTCAACCTGTGACGACACCGTAAATGCAATGCGCGAAGTAATATTTGCCTTGATAACTCCGGTCAATACATCTACCGATGGCCGCTGGGTCGCAATAACCAGGTGAATTCCGGCCGCTCGCGACATCTGGGCGAGGCGGGCAATTGAATCTTCTACCTCTGACGGAGATATTAGCATTAAATCGGCCAGTTCGTCAATGATAACGACGATATATGGAAGCACATCAGCCTCCACTTGCCCCCGCGCCACCCTCTCGTTGTACGCCGAGATATCCCTTACTCCTTCCTGGGCAAACAGATCATATCTCTTGATCATCTCCTTGATCATATTTTTCAAGGCCAGGGATGCCTTTTTGGGGTCGGTTACCACCGGCGCGATCAAGTGGGGAATACCATTGTAGATATTGAGTTCAACCATTTTGGGGTCGATCATCAGAAAGCGAACCTGATCGGGACGTGCTTTGAACAGTATGCTGCAAATAATGATGTTCAGGCATACGCTTTTACCCGAACCGGTAGCCCCGGCAATCAGCAGGTGCGGCATCCGCTCGAGGCTGGTGATTACAGGAACGCCGGTGATATCCTTACCAAGTGCAATGGTCAAAGGAGATAACGAACTTTGAAAAGCCGAAGATTCCATGACCTCCCTGAAGTGAACCAGCGAAATAACTTTGTTGGGCACCTCGATACCCAGTGCCGCCTTTCCGGGTATGGGAGCCTCGATGCGCACGACGGGTGCAGCAAGATTCAGAGCGATATCGTCTGATAGGTTCAGTATTTTACTCACCTTAACCCCGACCTCGGGCTGGACCTCGAAACGGGTTACCGTGGGGCCGGATTCATAATTGATCACTTTTGCTCCCACCCCGAAGCTATGCAGCGTATTTTCAAGCAGTCGTGCCCTTTCTTTGATATGGCGATCCTGGCTGTGATCCACCACACCGGTAGATTTACTCAGCAAGTCCAACGAAGGCAGATTGTATTCACCGGATGGATCCAAAATAATTTTATCTTCCGCGGGAATATATTCATCAATTTCCCCGGTGTCTCTTTTCTGTTGAGCGATGTCTTCCGCGCGGTACAAAGGTTTCTCCACCTCGGACTTCGGGGGCATATCCATATCGCTCATTTCAGCGGCGCGATGGGGAAATACAATTGCCTCTTCCTCCTGGACCGGAAGTTCCCTGTCAGTCTTTTCGTTTTTTGTTTTATCGGGAATCTCATCCATATCCGGACCGACAACGAGCACATTGTACAGATCCTTGAAAATCTTTCCGATAAATTTGGCCGCCTTTATCAGGAATTTTCCCAATGCTTTGATCTGTGCAAACAACTGCGTCAACGAAACATTCATGATCAGGAGAATACCGATCAAGGCCAGGGTAACGATAACGATGTAACTGGCCACTTCTCCAAAACAATAGTAGAGGATGACGGTGAAAAGTGCGCCGACCAGGCCTCCCCCTTCATGCTGGTAGCCAAGACGAAAACTGGCCTTTAAAAACCCCTCTTCAACATCCAGAATATCGACCTGATTCAACATGAAATCCAGATGGTATGTGACTGTGAAAAGAAGTAAAAGGAGTAGAACCCCCACCAATCTGGTCTTCATATTTATCGTTTTTTCGGGAATTATTGAACGCAGTGCCACAACCCCGACAATAAAAGGAATCACTATCGCTGTTTCTCCGGCCAGGATGCGCAGAACATTGTTTACGAATTGGCCCAAAGTTCCCGTCTGTTCTGTGAACTGCAAGCCTGTGTAACAGAAAACAGCAAGGGCTATCATCAGAATACCCCTGATCTGCGATTTTATTTCCATGTTGAGCCCTTTTTTTGAACGCATATCATTTCCTGCCCCCTTGAGAATATTTCTTCAACATCCCCCGGGTTTCCTTTATTATGATAATAACAGGCTCAGCAATACCGTTATACCTCCAACTATCCAGCAATAATATGAAAAATAATGAAACTTTCTATTTTGAAGAAGGTTGATAAACAGCTTTATGGCTATTACACCAAATCCAAAGGCAAACAAACCGCCCACCAGATAGTTGGATAGCAAAGTTTTTTCAATGCCGCACACGATCAGATCCTTTGCTTCCAGTATGGTGGCACCAAGGATAACAGGCGCGGCAAGTATGAAAGAATAGCGAACGGCCGTTTCACGGTCCAGCCCTCTCCACAAAGCCCCGGCGATAGTTGACCCCGAGCGCGATATTCCGGGGATCACCGCTACACCCTGCAGCGTACCGATCCACAGTGCATCGCCAATTCGCATACGGCTGACATCATTTTTCCCCGGTGGTATGCGTCTGATCAAAAAAAGGATGCCACCGGTAACCAGAAGAGAAAGCCCCACGACAAGTGTCGACTGAAAGGCCTGCTCCACCCAGGATTTAAAAACCAGCCCTATCAATCCTGTAGGTATCACCCCGATGATCAGCAACATCAAAAAACGCTTCTGTGTTCGATCACGATAAAAAGAAAAAAGAGCAATGAAGTCTTTGCGGAAAACCCAGAATATGGATAACAACGTGCCGAAATGAAGAAATATTTCCATGGTCATACCCGGACTTTCTATACCCAGGAATTTCTGGAAAATAACCAGGTGTCCCGAGCTGCTAACCGGCAAAAATTCGGTCAGTCCCTGTATGATTCCCAACAGTATCGCTGCAAATGTATTCATATTTTCTCCTTTGTAATTGTATTTTATATACCTTTTCTTTTCAAATAGCGTTTTTCCTCCAATCGATACTTCTCACGGTCAGCAAATATTGTGTTCAGGATGGTCGTCTGCTCATATTTCCCTTTACCTGTCCCGTGAGGTAAAATAAAAGATGTAAAATCAAAAGTACAAAAAATGCTCCCCAGAGATTGTACATGGTATGGGCATTGGCCAGCTGGCGTGCCAGGCATGGTGATGTAGTAGATGCTATCCTTGCAAAAAGATTGAACCAGGGTAGTACGATCAACATGTTGAACAGATTGAACGACAGATGGAACAAAGCCGCCATCCGGGCGTTCGTTCCCGTTCTAACGGCCGCCAGCAAAGCTGTAACACATGTTCCTATATCGGCACCTATAAAAAAAGCCATGGCGGTGGAAACACCTATGTTCCCTTCCCTGGCCATGGCCAGGGCCATGCCCATAACTGCACTGCTGCTCTGCACGATGGCCGTGATCAAAAACCCGCCGCTGATTCCCCTCCAGATATATTCCCCGGAGTTCTTCAAATATTCCCTGACTGCATCCAGTTCGCTTAACGGTGACAATCCCTCCACCATGAAATTGAAGCCAAGCAACAGGATGGAAAAATTGATCGTTATCCTTCCCCATTGCCGTATTGCAGCCACGGGCAAGAGGGACATCAAAAAACCCACGGTAAAAAGCGGCAGTGCCATCTTCTGCAGATCGAAAGAAACAAGATGTGCGGTAACTGTTGTGCCCACGTTTGCCCCGACAATGATGGCAGAAGCTTCCTTCAGGGTAAGAACTTTGGCGTTTACCAGGCTGATGACCAGCACCGTGGTCAAGCTGCTGCTCTGTAAAACAACGGTTACAGCCAACCCGACCAGAAAGCCACCACCGATGCTACCGGTTATTTTTTTCATAAAATATTTTGCCCGTTCGGCCAGGGAATCTTCCAGCGCATCGCTCAGGGTGACCATTCCCCACAAAAAAAGAGCCACCCCACCGGAGGCGGTCAATATCACGATTTTCTCCTTCCCTCCCGGTTTCTTTATTGTAAAATATGAATTTCGGAGAAAACGTATGCCCTACTGGCTTCTGCCAATCTTTCCACGCGGGTCGAAGGAAATCAAGGATCCTGGTTGCAACCGGGGATTGAGATAATCCTGCGGCCGTGAACTTATAATCCTGACAATCTTGCCAGAATGGGGAGGCAATGGTTCAACCACAATGCAGCCGGTGCCATAGTCAAGTTCAAGATATTCAGAGGGAACGGAAGCGTACCCTTCAAGGACAGTTTCCAGGGGATACACGGTATACAATACCATCAATGACCATCCCCTTTTTTTTCACGCGCCTCGATCAGGCTTTCCAGATGAGCCACCGCCTGCCCCAGGCCGCCTACCTCGTCTATCAACCCTATCTGTGTTGCATCTTTCCCAACCAGAACGGTACCTATATCGCGGGCCAGTTGCCCCGTGTTGAACATGCAGTCACGATATTTTTTTTCAGACATCCTGGAATGACTGCAGACGAAGCGGATGACCCTGTCCTGCATCTTGTCCAGATATTCGTAGGTTTGCGGAACTCCCAGCAAAAAACCGGTGAGCCTGATCGGGTGGATTGTCATCGTGGCTGTCTCCGTGATAAACGAATAATCGGTAGAGACGGCCACCGGCACACCGATGCTGTGCCCCCCGCCAAGGACCAGGGAAACTGTCGGCTTGGAAAGTGTATTGATCATTTCGGCAATTGCCAGACCGGCCTCAACATCGCCGCCTACCGTATTCAAAATTATCAACAATCCCTTGATATCGGGGTTATGTTCTATCGCCACCAGCTGGGGGATAACATGTTCATATTTGGTGGTCTTGTTCTGGGCAGGCAGAACCACGTGGCCTTCTATCTGCCCGATGATGGAAATGGTGTGGATATTGCTGTTGGAACTTACGATATCGGTCTGACCCAACTTTTCTATATTGTCGAGAGCCCGACCATCCGTTTTGTTTTGTTTGAATTTTCCTCTCGGCCTTTGAAAATATGTTTTTGGCCTTCGGGGTGAAGGGCACAATTTGCTCACATCCTCCTCGTCAATAACCCTAGTTTACGAAAGGAGGATTGCAATTATACATCCTGAAGAAAGCACACATGCGAGGTTGATTTCATGCCGGACAGGAAGGAACTGCCACAGAACAGCCATGGAGAAAACCCCGGGGAAATCGAAACGATTCACATTTTTTTATTCTTCTCCGTTGATTTTCCTGACAATCAATGCATCGGCGACGGCCACCCCTTCCCCATCATCAAAAACCAGCAAGGGGTTTATATCCATCTCTTCTATCTCATCTTTCAACTCCATGGCCAGGCGGGATACTTTCAAAAGAATTTCCTCCACAGCCGCAATATCTGCCCGGCAATCGCCACGAACGCCGGCCAGAAGCGGGTAACCATCAATTTCCCTGATCATGCCGGAAGCATCATCACGGGTAAGAGGAGCAACCCTGAAGGAAACATCCTCGAGAACCTCCACGAAAATCCCCCCCGCTCCGAACATGACTATCGGCCCAAAAACATCATCCTGTTTCACGCCAACGATCATTTCCCTGCCCGGAGGCAGCATTTTTTGCACCAATACACCTTCCAGGTTGGCCTCGGGGACTTTCAGGGCGACATCAGCACGGATACGATGGTATGCATCCTCGACCTCCTCCGGATTGTTCAAATCTAGAACCAGTCCTCCGACATCAGTTTTATGCAATATGTCGGGAGATTGAATCTTCAAGACAACTGGAAAACCTATGCGTTCTGCAATCTGCACTGCTTCCGTGGAAGAAGAAGCCAGGCCCGCATCGGGGATATCGATATCATAAGCCTTTAAAACGGCACTCGCCTGGAACTCGGTCAGATATTTTCTGTTTCCGGGAAGGGAACGAAATACCTGAAGAGCCGCATCGCGTTCCGCCCCCGGCGCGATATTGTCCGGCTGCGTGATTGTTTTCGTTTTTTTTGTCCATTCCAGGAACCTTGATATCGCCCAGATCCCATTGTCTGCCGCCTTGATCACCGGTATGCCAACCGATCGCATACGGTCCAGCATCTTCTCCACCTCGGCAATATCCCCGAAGGGATAACCGATGGCCAGAACGGGCTTCTCCACCTGTTTATAGAGTTCTACCATGGTATCGGTTACGGTCCTTGCCAGTTCAAAACTCACGTACAGACTGACAATGATCATGTCCACGTTGGGGTCAGCTTCTACCAGTTTGAAACATTTCAAAAGAAGGTCAGGCTCCGTCATTATCTGAGCCGTAAGATCAACTGGATTGGCCGATGAAGCAAAGAATGGCAATACTTTGTCCAGTTCACGGCTTGTTTCCGCTGATAATTCAACAACATCCAGACCATGTTCCTCACACTCGTCGGAAAGAATCACTCCTCCCCCCCCGGAGGTGGAAATAATAGCCGCCCGTGGGCCACCGGGCCTTCTTTTTGCCGCAAAGAGAGTGATCGCAGCCAGAAATTTTTCCAGCGATTCCGCACGTATGATGCCGGCTTGCTTGAATGCGGCATCATATATCCTGTCCATGCCAACCAGTGAGCCTGTATGAGACGAGGCGGCTCTGGCACCGGCTGCGGTCCGTCCAACTTTCATAACCACGAGGGGCCTCCGCCTGAGTAAAGCTTCCCGTGCAACAGCCAGAAACCTGCCCCCATCTTCCAGCCCCTCGATGTAGCCGCTTATGATTTCCACATCCGGATCAGCAACCATGTATGCAAGAAAATCGGTAAAATCAAGATCGGCCTGGTTACCGACACTGGCAAAATGGCTGAAAGCCAGTTTATCCTGCCCCGCCATCCTGTATATAAACGCTCCAAAAAAACCGCTTTGCGAAATCAAGCTGAAACTGCGTTCGTAAAATTGTTCTTTCTGTATCACCAATTGTGCAAAACTGGCCCAAAGCCCGTTCAAATTGTTGATCATCCCCATGCAGTTCGGCCCCATGATGCGCATTCCAGATTGACGAGCCAGTTCGGACATTTCTTCTTCCAGAAGCCGCCCTTCCTCTCCTGTTTCCGAAAATCCTGAAGTTATAACTACCGCTCCCTTGACGCCCTTTTCTGCACATTGATACAACGCGGGCAGAACACCGGCCGCCGGTATGACAACTATGGCCAGCTCGACCGGATTGGATATGTCTTTTATGGAAGGATAGCATACCAGATCTCCGATTGATCGATAATTGGGGTTCACCGGGTAGATTTTTCCCTTGTAACCCGAGGAAAGGAGTGATTGAACGGGACGTCCGTTGGGCTTGTGAAAATGGGGGGAGGCACCTATGATGGCTACAGAACGGGCTTCAAAAAAAGGCTTCAGGTTCTTGTCCTTCTGCATGAATGTTATGATGTCTGTCACTGATTCTCTCCTTCAGCAAATGTTGGAAATATTATCGTTTGAACATAAATAAATAACATCAGGTGACATTCAAGAAACCGGTTACTGCATTCTGCAAATAAAATATTTTACACCTGGATCAAGAAATACCGGATTTGATAGCCGGCAAATCCACATGGGCAATTTGCCGTTGTGCCAATCATCATAATATTTCTACATCAAGCCTTGAATACCTTTTTCTATAGGGCGTTCCACGGTTCAACGTATGCCTGCAGGGTGGTGCGAGAATGCAGTTCTGACCTACATGAATCATTTTTAAATAGGATTTTGATGGCGGTATGTCCCGGGGGAATGAAGCCTTTTTGCTGTTGATCCTGGCCGGGTAAAATATTTATTCCCTATCAACTTCCATGATAACAGGGATGATCATCGGCCGCCTTCCGGTCTTTTCCCGGAACAAACGGCTCATTCTTTCGCGGATTTCCCCCTTGAGGACCAACCAATCCTTTCGTTTTTTACGATCATCTATCACCTGAAAATACTCCAGGACAGAATTGCGGGCTGTTTCAAGAAGATTTTCTGATTCACGTACGTAAACAAAACCCCTGGTAGCAATCTCGGGGCCAGCTACGAGGCGATCATTTTCAACAGCAGCCGTCACGACAACGATCCCATCCTCGGAAAGAATTCTACGATCCCTGAGAACAGCGTTGCCGACATCGCCTACCCCCAGCCCGTCGACCAGTATATTTCCAGCGGCAACCTTGTCAAGCATCCTGGCCTTCTTTCCAACAATTTCCATCACCGTTCCGTTTTCGGTCAGGAAAACATTTTCTTCGGGCATGCCCATTTTCACCGCTATCTTGGCATGGTGCATCATATGCCTGTATTCTCCGTGAACAGGGATAAGGTACCTGGGGCGAACCATGTTGATCATCATTTTTATCTCTTCTTCGCTACCATGCCCGGATACATGCACCCCGGAAAATTGATGATAGAAAACCTCTGCACCCAGTTTGAACAGATTGTCCACTGTGCGAAAAACCATCTTCTCGTTGCCTGGAATCGGAGATGCAGATATGATCACCGTGTCTCCGCGGTGGATTCCCATATCCCTGTGTTCGCAGTTCGATATCCTCGACAGGGCGGACATCGGCTCCCCCTGGCTGCCGGTCATGAGTACAGCTGTCTTTTCTCTGGGCATTTTCTCCAGATCTTCCAATTCCACAAGAAACCCCTCGGGAACGTGCAGGTACCCCAGTTCCATGGCTATCCTGGTCGAGTTGATGATACTTCTCCCCGTGATGGCCATCTTCCTGTCATATCGTACTGCAGCATCCACGACCTGTTGAATCCTGTGAATATTGGAGGCAAAGGTGGCAATTACAATTCGGCTTTCGGCCACCCTGAAGATATCGTCCAACGTTTCACCCACCTCCTTTTCAGAAGGCGTGTAACCGGGCAAATCAGCGTTGGTACTGTCCGAAAGCATAACCAGCACACCCTGCCGACCCAGCTTGGCAAGCTGGTTGTAATCAGTAACCAACCCACTGACCGGTGTCTGATCAAATTTGAAATCACTGGTATAGACCACGATGCCAGAAGGGGTTTTTATGATTACCCCCACGGAATCGGGAATACTGTGATTGGTACGGAAAAATTCCAATTTCAGGCTGGGCGTGATCTCCAGCCTGTCCCTGGGGTGAATTTCATGCAATTCAAGGTCATCAAATTGCGGAAATTCGGTGAACTTTGCCTTTAACATTCCCAGGGTGAGTTTGGTTCCCCAGACCGGGACATCAGGCAGATCGGACAGAACATAGGGCATCGCCCCGATATGGTCCTCATGGCCATGGGTCAAGATTATTCCTTTGACCCATTCCTTGTTTTCCACAAGGTAAGAAATATCGGGGATGACAATATCAATACCGAGCATCTCATCTTCAGGGAAAGCCAGGCCGGCATCCAGGACCAGTATTTCTTCCCCGTACTTGACCACAAACATATTTTTGCCGATTTCCCCCACCCCGCCCAGTGGGATAATCTGCAACGTATCCTGTTTCTTCATATTGTGCGGCAACTGTATGCACCTCTTGTATGATTATGTACAACTGCATAAACCGACCGTAACACGATTTGCAAATTTGGCAAGAAACCAGCACCAATGCCTGATACCATCATCACCTTGCAGTATATATAATATACCAGAAATACAGCCTGAATGAAACATTGACTGATAGAACCCTGCTTCTAGCTGCAGGCTCCTGCAGTAGCTTGAATAAATTCCATTGCTACCCCGGAATTGATAGCCCTGTACAAATACAATGTGCACTCCTGCCTGTTGAAAACATTTTTTTCGTCTTCCGGCTTGCTGCCGTGCAAAACCCCTCGTAAATTCCCTGATATCGATATTACTGATTCGGGGTAAAAAGCAGCGGTTGAATCTGTTTTCCCTGAAGGGCGGAAATCACGGTAGGAACAAGAAGATCCATCCGGGCAACCAGTGAATTCGGTTTATTGTACGGTTCATCCTGCATGAATGGCACAAGATAAATATTCTTGTAATTGAGTAGATAGCCAAGACTGATTGCATTTATACCCAGGCCATCGTTGGTTGATATGGCAACCACAACGGGCTTGCGATTGCGAAATTGAGCTTTCGCCGCCATAAGAACAGATGTGTCCGTGATGCCCCTTGACAACTTTGCCAGGGTATTACCCGTACATGGGGCAATGACGAGAACATCCAGGATGTTACCCGGCCCCAGCGGTTCAACGTCAAAAATTGTTTTAAGGATCGGTCGGCCGGAAATTGCCACGATTCTTTTTTTCCAGTCACTCGCCGATCCGAATCGGGTTTCCCCCTGGTCAAATGACGGGGTAATGATGGGATATATGAATGCACCGCGGGATGCAATTTCTTTCATTACAGGCAATACCTGTTCAACTGTGCAGTGTGAACCGGTCAATCCGAAACCGATGTGAAGATCTTTCAAACTCATGGCCAAACCTCCTTTATGAATTGATAAAATCACAGTGTGTGTGAATGAGTCGGAGATAAACCCGGGCCAGTATCTCTCCCGCTTTTTTCGGCGCCACCTTTCCCGGCAACCCCGGCAAAAGGTAGACTTCTAGATTCAAATTCCGTGCAGCTTCAAGGTCTACCCCGCCAGGATGTGAAGCAAGATCAAAGATATACGTCTCCCTGCTGATCAATTGTAAAGCGCTGTGCGGCAAAACCCGTGCCGGTACCGTATTGAAAATCAGATCTGCCCGGGACAGAACGCTGTCCAGATCATCAAATAGAATCCCCTCGATACCCAGACTGGTTGCCATGGCGCAGGATTCAACTCTTCTTGCCACCGCCGTCACTCTGGCGCCCAATCCTTTCAGCATCAGGGCAAGGGTGATGCCGCATTTCCCCAATCCCAAAATCAAAATGCGGCTGGAATGTATGGTCGACGGGAAAACTTCCATTGCTTTCATGATGGCACCCTCTGCCGTGGGAATGGAGTTCAACTGCATGAACTCCTTGTCTGCGGTGGTGATTATGAAGCGTACCGTCGATGGTACTTCCCGTCGCAATTCATCTTTCACAGAGCCGATAAGGACCAGGAGATTCTTGCCTTTGTAGTTTCGGAGCATGGGCTCGATATGGTATGATTCAAACTCTTCATCGCATCCCCCAACCCGTGATCCTTCCTGCTTCGCTTCCGGAACGCGACTGAAATTTGAGATGATCCGGCCGTTCTCGTTGAAACCCCGGATCGGCAATATTAGCACATCAATACCATCCAGATTTTCAAGCCCTGCCCGGTCTGCAGCGGAAATATCTTGAATCCTGTCAAAACCGACCATCTTCAAATTGAGGCCTTTCTGTCTGAATATCCTGTACAATTCCAGTTCTCTGGAGTCCCCCCCACACACTGTTATATTCAATTTGCTTAATTGAGAAATCACACCCTTTGCCCTCTTTTCCAAACATTTTCATTACAGTATATGTTTCCCGGGGTGGCACGGTGAAAAAAATAGCCCCGGCGGAACCCCCCGGGGCTACATAAAATCATTTTCTACATATTCAATTATCCATGTACCTCCACATCCCTGGCCCCGTTTGCACGCAAGATGGAAACGGCATCGTCAACATGAGCATCGCTGGATTCGAGGGTGATCAGGATATTGCCCTGACGAACCCTTTCTGCATAATATTCCCCTCTACTTTCCGGTACACCATAATCGATCAGGCCCCCCGCCAGCCCCCCTCCAACCAGACCCGCAAGAGTGGCGGCGAAAGGACCGGCGGCCACAATCGGGCCGATACCCGGAATGAGCAACGCTCCCGCTCCGGCCAGCAATCCGGCAATACCACCCAGGACACCGCCGGTGACCGTGCCTTCCATCAAACTCTGGTCATCCATGCCGCCCGGATCACCCTGTTCATCTTTGACTACCAGTGAAATTTCTTTCTCGTAACCCTCATCTTTCAGCTCCATGACCGTATCTTCGGCCATCTCCCTATCATGAAACAATCCGATCACTACTTTAGACATAAACAGCTATCCCCCTTGTTGATGATACGTCCATTAGTATCTTCCCAAAGGGGGCATTTTATGCACCATGAGCATCCATGGCCACTTTTCTAATCCATGCCTGTTTTCCGGGAATCTATATCGATAATGATTACATCTTTACCGACTTTGATTATCGCTGACCAGGGTATGGCAATCTCCTCACTCTGGGCAAAACCCGCAAAGCGGCCCCTTCCCAGGACCAATGATTTTATAGCTCCGCTTTCTTCATCGATCATCAGATCCGCCCGTCCTACAGGCCCCCAGAATCTTCCCTCGTTAAAATCAATAAGTTCTTTGCGGGCAATTTCACTCAATCTCATTTTTTTCCTCACTTTGTTCAGAAATGATAGGGCACGGACAAATTCAAGTTTGTCATACAGTCGGTTGCTTCAGGTCATGATTACCGGCCCGTGTGCCCGAATCCGCCTGAATCCCTCCCCGTGGAAGGAAGGTCATTGCAAAGAAGGAGTTCTATCGTCGGGCACGGTTTGACGACCAGCTGGGCGACACGATCCCCCCTATCAACAGTATATTTGCGAGAGCCCAGATTTATCAATATTACTTTGATCTCGCCCCGGTAATCGGAGTCAATCGTTCCGGGTGTGTTGAGAACGGTTATACCGTGATCGATGGCCAATCCGCTTCGCGGCCTCAGCTGAGCTTCATACCCATCCGGCAGAGCAACAATTATTCCCGTGGGAACAAGCACCCGTTGCCCAGGTTCAATTGTAATGGCACCGTCAATGGCGGCATGGAGATCCATTCCTGCAGCCCCCCCGGTCATATATGAAGGCAGGGGCAGTCCGTCATTTTCATTGATTTTTTTGATGTGGACCTTGACAGTTTTCATCAGTTCACTTCCATTTCTTCATTTACTTTGAAGGTACATGCTGAAGAAACTGTTGTCAAGAATCCCTATCCCCGTTGTTCAGTATGGAAATGTTGATCATGTTTCCGGCATTGGAGGTCCTGAGTAGAATGAAATCCCCGGTATTATTCCGGAACTTGAAATCGATGTTTGTAGATACGGTGGCATCTTTCCCGCGGGGGACATATCCCACGGGGCGGCTGTGCGGGGTCCTTTCCACCACTTCAAGGCTGGCGTTCATAACGGCGTTATAAAGAGTCGATGCAACCTGGCACAATCCCCCTCCAATCCCCGGCACGATAGCCCCGCCGGAAATTATCGGTGCGTACCTGAAACCCCTTTCCCAGGTGATCGGACCGACCGCCTTGTTGAAGGAAAAAACTTCACCGGGCGAAAGAAGATAATTGTCAAGCAAGGAGGTAGCCAGAATTATATTTTCGGCACGTCCACCACCGCCCCCGATACATGTCTGATAACGGCCGATCTCGTTCGCAATACTCTCGTATAGAGAAACAGTGATCAGTGGATCTATATCTATGATTTCCAGTGAAACCCATGAGTCGGAACCAGCGTTGAGCAACTTCTCCACGGTCATGGAAGTATGTATCTTCTTGCCATTTACTTCAGGTACCAGCTCGTTGTTCTTGTGATCAACAAAAGCATTTCTGGGGGGAACTTCTATACTCGGAGCAGCGCGGCCTATTATATCTATCAATTCGTCTTCAAGCAACCTCTCCACCAGGAGGCCTTCCAGCCTGACCCCGCTTTTGACTCCGTATCTCCAGCGTTTGTATCTGTCCAGGGGGTTGAAAACCAGAAAAAATATGACTGCCGATATCAAAAGGACGAGGAGCAAGAATTTGTAATTGAAAAATTTGAACCTGGCCATCCCTATTGTCTCCCCTCTTTTGTTCTATATACCGGGTTATGGGCCATCAAAAAAGGGAAAAGAAGACAGATGTTCATCTACCGTGACAACATGCAGCCCCTCTTCTTTCATGAAAGGTAAAATCCTGGTCAACAGCTCGGAAATGTCCCTGGTGGGATGCATCAAGATTATATCCCCACCCTTGACATTCTCCTTGATACTGCTTTCCATTTTTTCAATCTGGTCACGCCAATCCACCGTATCAAGAGACCACAACACCGTACGCATGGAATTCCGTGCCACTATTTCCAGAACGAGCTGGTTATATTCACCTTTGTGGGGAGTAAAATACTTCGGTTCTTTCCCACTGGCTTCATACAGTATCTCGTTGGTAGCCAGCAATGACTTTTCTATTTCGTCATTGTTGAGATCGGTCATCACCTCTGCATCCGAATAACCGTGGCTCCCAAGTTCATGGCCATCCCCGGCAATTTTTTGAACCCATTTCTGATTCTTTTCGGCCCATTTTCCGGTAATGAAAAAAGTCGCCTTTACATTTTCATCTCTCAAAACCGAAAGCAGTTCAGAAAGGTACTCCTCTCCCCAGGCAACATTGATCATCAAGGAAACACACTTTTCATTGGGATTCCCCCGGGAAGCCGGCAATGCAGGGTAATCATCCCATTTGATACGTGCGTTTATCTGTCGGTAAAGAGGCAATACCTTCTCATGGGGCTCTGCATCCATGATCTTTTCAACCGTAGCATCGACATCTATGCGCATCCCGCTGACTTCGGGGACGATCATTTTATTGGCCAGGTCAATTTCGGCATCGATCGGCTGACGAATTTCCCGGGCTGCGATCTTCTTTACGTATTTCTCTACATCATCCCGAGACCATTTTCCCACATTTTTTTCCCAGAATACGACCCCCTTCTCCACACTGGTCATCTTGGTATGGTAAGCCGAGACGATCAGTTTGGCTGCAAATATTAGCAGGATTATGATAGCCAGAACGAACATGATTCTTTTGATCCTGCTAGCTGAACCGGCAAGGAACAAGGTCCTTTTCCGCATTATCCTTCACGCTCCTTTCATTTATTATGGTTTTCTATCAGCCGGGATACGTCCAGCACGTCGTAGCCGGATTTCCGGATATGTTTTATGATCAAGGGTAAAGCAACGGTGGTATGGTCGCTGCTGGTACGAAAATTGATGATGCTTCCATGATGGAGTTTCTCCGATATCCACTCGATGATCTCCTCGCTGTCATTGGCCACCAGGTCACGGGAATCAATTGACCAAAGAACAGTTTGGTAACCATTCTTTTTCGCCACGTCGAGCAAAATTTCATTGTATTCTCCCAGCGGGGGTCGAAAAACTCCGGGACGGTACTCCAGTATTTCGGCAGCAAGCCGATTGAAATTTTCAAATTCGATGGTCATGTCTTCCTCGGTCAGGTAAGTAAAGGGGATACTGGAAAAAGAATACTTGCCCAATTCATGCCCCTGAAGTAGTATCTCTTTGGCTTTTTCAGGGAAATTTTCAATCCAGGCTCCACTGACGAAAAAGGTGGCTTTCACCTTCTCATCTTTCAGGATAGCCAGAATTTCTTTCAGGTTCCCTTCACCCCATGTGACCTCGAAAGTGAGAGCTGCCTGTGGCTGGGAAGTATCACTGAAATAATAGGGGCCGTCATCCGCAGTGCTTATTATCGTACTGTAAAACAAGACACCAGCCAGCAAAACAAGCAGAATGATGAGCAATCTGAGCAGCTGTTTCCTGGGGATATTCAACCATAACAAAAGTGCATACCTCTTTTTTTTTGATTATAGATATGCACTTCCATGTTCAATTATGCACCTGGCCGCCCGCTTTGAATCTAGCGATTCCTGCGTGGCGGAAAAGGTCTTTTGCGATCTCTATCCCGACCTTTTTCAAATGACCGTTTTTGATTGGCAGGCCTCGTCATGGCTTCTTTCCGGGATAAATCGATTCTTCCTCTCTCGTCTATACCGATAACCTTGACCAGCACTTCGTCGCCAAGATTGAGGACATCCTCGGTTTTATCCACCCGTGCAAAATCGAGCTGTGAAATATGAACGAGGCCTTCTTTGCCCGGCAATATTTCAACAAATGCGCCGTATTTTTCCACACGGGTCACTTTACCCAGATATTTTTCGCCGGGTTCCACTTCTTTTACCAGACTTTCGATTATATCATGAGCTTTCTGCCCGGCATCCCTGTCCACAGCAGATATATATACTTTCCCGTCAGATTCAATATCTATCCCCACACCGGTATCAGCGATGATTTTGTTGATCATCCGCCCACCGGGGCCGATCACATCCCGGATTTTATCAACATCGATTTGCATGGTGATGATACGTGGTGCATGGGGGGAAAGATCGTCGTTGGGCCTGGAGATGGTTTCGTCCATGATATCCATGATGTACAGATAACCTTCCCTGGCCTTGGAGATAGCTTCGGCCATGATATCCCGGGAAAGACCTTTGACCTTTATATCCATCTGCATCGTCGTTATTCCATCCCTGGTTCCGGCAATTTTGAAATCCATATCTCCCAGAAAATCCTCGATACCCTGTATATCAGAAAGAATGACATACTTTCCATCTTCCTTGATCATGCCCATGGCAATGCCAGCAACGGCTTTTTTGATTTTCACCCCGGCATCCATCAGGGCCATGGAAGCAGCACAGACACTGCCCATCGATGACGAACCGTTTGATTCCAGCACCTCGGAAACCAGTCTGATCGTATACGGGAAATCATCTTCGTTCGGAATTGTCGCCTCCAGAGCCCGCTCGGCAAGAGAACCATGCCCGATTTCCCGCCTCCCCGGGCCTCTTATGAAACCGGCTTCCCCAACGCTGAATGGCGGAAAATTGTAGTGGTGAATGAAACGCTTTGATTCTTCTACCCCCAGGCCGTCAAGAATTTGCATGTCTCTCAACGCCCCGAGAGTACAGACGTTCAACACCTGTGTCTGCCCCCTGGTGAACAGTGCAGAGCCATGGGTACGGGGCAAGATCCCCACCTCACAACTTATTTCCCTGATCTGATTGGCTTTTCTTCCATCGGGCCTGATGTTTTCTTCCAGTATCATTGTACGCAGGGTCTCTTTCATTGAGGATTCAAATACATCCTTGATTGCCGCCTCATGGTCGGGATAGAGTTCATTGTACTGTTCGAAAAACGCCTCCTTGACATGTTCCAGCTGTTTTTCTCTTTCCAGTTTTTCATGAACATCAAATGCTGCCCGGATTTCACGGGACAGTGCCTGCCTGGCCTCATTTTCCACTTCCCGGGGAAGTTCTTCGGCCTCGGGCACCTCCATCTTGGGAACAGCTTTCTGTTCCACGATTTTTTCCTGCAGTTCCACGATTCGCTTGATCTGTTCATGACCAGCCTCGATACAGGCCAGCAACCTTTCCTCGCCAATCTCGGCTGCCGATGATTCAATCATCATGATCGCATCTGCGGTTCCGGCAACAATCAAATTGATGATGCTTTTTTCCATCTGCTCCACGGTAGGGTTTATCACAGGCATATCATCCACCATACCCACAACCACCGCCCCCACCGGTCCGTCAAAGGGGATCCTGGAAATAGAAAGAGCCGCTGAAGCACCGATGATGGAAAGTGTCTCCGGAGGGCAATCCTGATCCACAGAAAAAACGGTGGTCACGATATGAACTGAGTTACGGAACTTCTGAGGGAAAAGCGGCCGCAAGGGGCGATCCGTGAGCCTTGCTGCCAGTATGGCCTTCTCCGTCGGCCTGCCCTCCCTTTTGATAAACCCACCCGGTATACGGCCAACAGCATAGAGCCTCTCCTCGTAGTCCACGGTAAGCGGGAAAAAATCGGCATCTTCTCTCGGTTGATCCGAAACCGTGGCCGTAACCAGAATGACGGTATCGCCGTATCTTACAAGTACCGATCCTCCAGCCTGTTTTGCCAGTTTCCCGGTCTGCAATAGCAATTCCCGTCCTTGCAAATCCAACTTGAACGTATCCAAAATACATTTCCTCCTTTTCAATTTCAAAGCGGGGCCTTCACCCCGCTTTGATTGGCCAAGTCAAGCAGCTGCCTGTCATGAATTATTTCCTCAGCCCGAGTTTTGACAGTATGGACTGGTAACGGTCCGGGGCGTTGTTCCTCAAATAATTTAGAAGCCCCCTCCTCTTTCCAACCATCTTCAAAAGACCACGCTGGGAATGGTGGTCCTTCTTGTGGCTTTTCAGGTGCTCGGTCAGATTGTTGATCCTTTCCGTCAGCAGCGCAATCTGAACTTCGGGAGAACCGGTGTCACTATCATGTAAACGGAAACTATTGATCAGATTGCGTTTTTCTTCCTGCTTCAGCACTTGATACTCACCTCCCCTTCGATAAATCGCCATAAGCCAAGTAAAACGGCGGGATTCGTAAAACCTAGCCCATGGTTCATTTTGTTTAATGGCATAATGATATCAGAAAATGACGCAAATTAACAGGGCATGCAAATTATTTAGTCACCCCGTATTTGTACCCACCGGGTAAAAGAAGCGGCAGAGAACCTTCCGCTTTCCGCCTGATAGTTTCTATATCTGCCGCGATCTGCATTTTCAATTCATCGGCACTGGAAAAAGCAATCTCATCCCTGATTTTATCAATAAAGTAAACCGTCAATATCTGGCCGTACAGATCCCCATGATAATCGACTATGTTGATTTCAACTGCCAGATCCTGGTCCGGGAATGTTGGGCGTACCCCTATATTGGCTGCACCGACAAACAGTTGCCCATCCAGTTTTACGATCGTGCAATATACCCCCTTGCCGGGCAGGACCATGGACGGATCAAAACTGACATTTGCCGTGGGAAAACCGAGAAGGTCCTTTCCCCTTCCCGCCCCGGGAACAACCTTGCCGTGGCGAAAATAATGGTAGTTCAACAATTTGCAGGCTTGCCTGACCTTCCCGGCAACAATCAGTTCACGGATTGCAGAACTGCTTACCTGTTTTCCTTCCACGTTTACCGGTGAACAGATCCGCACATCAATATCCAATATATCACCCCATTCCTTCAAATGGGAGATGTTTCCGGCTGCCCCCCGGCCGAAAGTGTAATCGAAACCTGCAATTACACCCCTTACCCCTATTTTCCCCTTTAAATAAATTTTCACAAACTCTTCGGGTAAAAAACGTGAAGTTTCCTCGCTGAAAGGTTCCACGATCATGTAATCCAGCCCCAGTGCCCCGAGGATCTCTCCCTTGGCTTCAAGGTCGGATAGCAAAAGCAAATTCCCTTCAGGCCTGACAACATGGGCCGGATGGGGATCAAATATCAATGCGGCGCTATTTCCTCCGCAGGATCTGGCTGCTTCTACCGCCGTTCTGATAACATGCTGATGGCCTTTATGTACGCCATCAAAATTTCCCAGTGCCAAAAAAATGTTTTCCCTGCACGCCGATGGCAAATTGTCCAATCCGAAAACGATTTGCATTCTGAACCCTCTTTATTAACATAATCGCAACAACTTTGTTGGCTTGAACATGATCCCCTTTTCTACCCTTGTCCATTCCCCCAGACCCCAGAATTCCCTTTCGGGGCCGTAAACCCTGTACACTTTGCCCGGGACTGGAGGTTCGCCATCCGGGCTTGAAACTTGATTTGCGTAAAGATAATTCCCATGAACCAGATAGCGCAACGCTTCCTTGACAACCACCACTTCGGGCATATGTAACAGGGCAATATCGATGGGCAAGAATATTTCCCCGATACCGTTCTCTTCCACCGCTTTTCCAAGATCCTCTATCGTTACCGTTCTATCTATGGTAAAGGGCCCCACCGATGTCCTTAAAAGAAAGGAAAGATGAGCAGGGCAACCCAGATCCTCTCCGATTTTGACTGCCAGGGATCTGATATATGTACCATGTGAACATTTTACATCAAAAATGATGCGTGGGAAACTTCCTTCCATGTATTGCACCAATTTTAAAGAATAAATGCTCACCTTGCGAGGCGGAAGTTTGATTGTTTTACCTTTCCGCGCCCATTCGTAGGACCGCCTCCCACGGTACCTTATAGCAGAGAAAGAAGGCGGCTCCTGTTCCATCCTCCCGATATTTTTTCGCAGCACGGCTCGAACCCGTTCCGGATCAATCCCTGGCACCCCGAGCGGTTTCTGACAGGTTATCCGCCCATCACCGTCAAACGTATCGGTAGCTATCCCCAGCATGATCTCCCCCCGGTACCCCTTATCCCCTTCCAGCAGGAAAGACGAGATCCGGGTAGCTTTACCCAGACAGAGGGGCAGAACACCGGATGCTGCCGGATCGAGAGTCCCCGCATGCCCTACTTTGATACCGGGCAATTTATTCCTGGCAAAAGAAACAACATCATGGGAGGTCATACCCGAGGGTTTTAAAATATTCAGGATGGCATTCATAAAAATCTCCATGTCAATGCAGATCGGATCAGTGCCCCAACCCTTCCGTACCTGTATCTATCAGCCTGGCCGCCGCGGCGATCGTTTTTCTTTTCAAATCATGGTAGGGGCCCTTGTGGCGAAACCCTGCAGCCCTGACATGCCCGCCCCCGCCAAAACGATCCGCTATCACGCTCACATCGACATTCTTGCTACGTAAGCCCACCTTGATTTCATTGTCCTGATCTATAAAAAAGAGGATGCCTACCTCCACACCGTCAATATTTTTGGTGTAGTTTATCATCCCATCAAGGATCTCCATATCTGCACCCTCCTGAACAAGCAAATCCCGGCTAACAGTCAACGCGGCGATCCTGTCACCTTCCCAGAGCTCCAGTGTGGAGAGAGCTTTCTTCAAAATCATAAAATATACAAGCGGTTTTTCGTCAAAAATACGCTGCGAGATGGCAGCGACATCGATATCGTAATTCAGAAGATCGGCAACAATCCTGTGCGTCTGGCTGGTTGTATTTTCGAACTTGAAGGAACCGGTGTCGGTAATTATTGCCACATACAGGGCCGTGGCTATATGATCATCGATAAAAAAGTGTCCGTGTCTCAAGAGTTCATATATGATTTCCCCGGTTGCCGCGGCTTCGGGCACCACCAGATTTGCCGTTCCGTAATATTCATTGGTCACATGATGATCGATGTTTATGAGCGTCTTGAAACTGTTTTTCAATTCCGGTAGAAGCCCGGATCTTGAAAAATCACTGCAGTCCAGAACAACCAGATTGGTTTTTGCTGCATCACCTGCAAAATCATTGATCATCAATGCGGAAAGATCTGCATGATTCAAAAACTGATACTTGACCGGAATCGGATCACGGTTGAAAAGCATCACTCTTTTACCGTTCCGGATGAGGGAACGGGCCAGAGCCAGGGAGGAACCCACGCTGTCACCATCTGGCAGGAAGTGAGAAGCAACAAGAAAGGATTCTTCCTCTCTTATCACATCTACAATTTTTGTAAAGTTATCGGTAGCCATTATTTTTCCCTTTTTTCCGGAAAGATCGTTTTTAAAACCTTGTTGATGTGTGCCCCGTAACCGATGGAATGATCGATCATGAAGTGTATTTCCGGAATATGACGCAACCTGATTCTTTTACCTATCTGTAAACGAACAAATCCCGCCGCCCTCTCCAGAGCTTCCAGAATAACTTTCCGGTCTTCCTCATCGTCCTCAAAAATACTGATATAAACCCAGGCGTGTCCAAGATCCCGCGAAACCTGCACATCGGTCACGGTGGTAACGGCAGGCTTGACGCGTGGATCCTTGATTTCATCGGCGATAATGTTGCTGATTTCTTTTTTTATCTGGCCGGCAACCCGGCTTGCGCGCAAACTGCTGATAACCTTCTCCCCCCTGTACAATCAATCGATCTACCTTTTTTTCTGGGGCCTGGTCTCTTCCAGGGTGTAGGCTTCAAGGATGTCCCCTTTTTTGACATCGTTGAAACTTTCGACCAGAATACCACATTCATATCCACTGGACACTTCCTTGACATCCTCCTTGAATCGTTTCAGCGATTCTATCTTTCCTTCGTGGATAATCTTTCCATCGCGAATTACCCTGATCCTGTAATTGCGCAAAATCTTTCCATCTGAAATATATGAACCGGCGATGGTCCCGAACCGTGACGATTTGAAAATTTGCCTTACCTCGGCTGCACCCTGCACCACTTCCTCGTAAACAGGATCCAGCATCCCCGTGATGGCATCCTGCATTTCCTCGATTGCCTCGTAGATTATCCTGTAAGAACGGATATTCACATTTTCCATTTCCGCCATCTTTCGTGCATTGATGTCCGGCCTGACATTGAAACCGATTATGGCTGCATTGGAAGCGGCTGCAAGCATAACATCCGATTCGTTGACCGCCCCGACGCCACTGTGAATAATTTTGATTTTTACCTCTTCCTGGCTCAACTTCAGGAGGGAATCCTGCAGTGCCTCGACAGAACCCTGCGTGTCCCCTTTAACAATAAGGTTGAGATCCTTGATTTCACCTGTTTTGATCTGTTCAAAAAGATCCTCCAGGGAAAGGCGCGGCGTGGACCTGGCTGCCTCTTTCATTCTGCGCAACCTTTTCCCCGCCAGTTGGCGTGCAAACTTTTCATCATGCACAGCCTGTAGCATATCCCCGGCCTGCGGAACATCGTTAAGGCCGATAACCTCGACCGGAACGGAGGAATCCGCTTCCATTATTTTTTCCCCGCTATCATTTGTGAGGGCCCTTACCTTGCCATACACGGATCCGCAGATAACCGGCTGCGCCACCCTCAGCGTTCCGTCCTGGATCAATATTGTAGCCACAGGCCCGCGTCCTTTATCCAGTTTTGCTTCGATAACAATACCGCGGGCGGGACGATGAGGATCGGTCTTCAGATTGTTGATTTCTGCAACCAACAGGATCATTTCCAGGAGTTCATCCACGCCGTCACCCCTGATCGCACTGACAGGCACGAATATGGTTTCCCCTCCCCATTCTTCGGGGACAAGCCCGTATTCCGAAAGCTGTTGTTTTACCCTGTCAGGGTTTGCGTCAGGTTTGTCGATCTTGTTGATAGCCACAATTATATGGACACCCGAAGCTTTGGCATGGTTGATGGCTTCGACCGTCTGCGGCATAACCCCATCATCTGCAGCAACAACAAGAACCGCTATATCCGTGGCCTGGGCGCCGCGCGCCCTCATCGATGTAAAGGCTTCGTGCCCGGGCGTATCCAGAAAAAGCACCCCTTTGCCCCCGGCATAAACCTTGTAGGCGCCTATATGCTGTGTAATTCCGCCGGCTTCCTGTGCGGTTACATTCGACTGGCGGATATAGTCCAGCAGGGAGGTTTTGCCATGGTCGACATGGCCCAGCACCGCAACCACCGGGAAACGAGAGGCCAACTCGCCCTCTACCCGGTTTCCCTCGTAATGAAAAAGTTCTTCTTCCTCGGGATCGCGTTTGTAGATGATCTCCAATTCATACTCCGAGGCCACCAGTTCCATTATATCCGGCGCCAGTTCCTTGTTTATATTTAGAATGATTCCCAATTCAAGAAGCAGTTTCAGAACATCCTCCGGATAAACGCCTATCTTGGCTGCAAATTCGCCCACCGTGGTATGTCCTTCTATTATCACCTTTTTTTTCTGTTCTTTTTTCTTCTCCCCGGCCTTCTCCCTGGCATATGTTTTGCGTGTCTTCCTGCCGATGGTTTCAGGCCTGGATTCCCTTTTTACCACAGCAGGCTTTGCCTTGCTCTCGACACCCTCCTGCGGCTCCTCTCGTTTTTTATCTTTTACCGCAGTAGCTGTTTTCCCGGATTCTGCCTGGCCGGTCAGGACAGATATCAATTTTTGAGCAACCCCTTCATCCACGGTGCTCATGTGATTTTTGATTGGAACCTTCATTTCTTCCAGTACTTCAATTATCTTTTTGCTGGTAGTACCAAGTTCCTTGGCCAGTTGATATACTCTTACCTTGCTTGGTTTTCCCATCCTGATCACCCCCACATGAAACGATTAATTATCCTCCGCATGACCGTTCTCTTCCAGTATTCTGTACACTTCCTCCTTGAGCGATGCCGGTATTTCCCTTTTCAAATTTTTTTCCAGTCGCCTGGCCTTGCAAGCACGATCCATGCACGCCTTGTCGGGACATATATACACCCCGCGACCCGATTTTTTTCCTGTCAAGTCAACCTCCACCGGGCCACCGGGAACGCTCACAATTCTGATCAGGTCCCTTTTTGGTTTTTTTTCTTTACATCCAACACAGGCCCTCAGTGGAACCTTGCGGGGTTTTGCCACCAGTAAAGACCTCTCCTTTCAAAACCTGACTGTTCCTTTTCAGCGGCCGACATCAATCTTGCCCGGAATCCTCTTCTTCCGGTTCCCGGGAAACTTCCTCTTCCATGGAATCTTCTATCGGAGAATCTTCCACCTGGACTTCATTTTCCGCCTCATCTTCCAAAGCATCTTTCGCCTCCACTCCTTCCCCTGGAAGCTCTTCATTTTCTTCTTCTTCCACCGTTACCTCTTCCACCGCCTCTTCACCTTCCGCCATCTCACCGGGTTCCTCGGCCTTGGAAAGCTCGGCAAGTTGTGACTCGCTTAAAATATCCACCTTCCAACCGGTAATCTTGGCTGCAAGACGAACATTCTGCCCTTCACGGCCGATAGAAAGTGAAAGTTGGTTATCCGGAACTACCACCCTGGCAATCTTTTCCTCCGCATTCAATTCCACATGATTTACCTTGGCCGGGCTAAGCGCCCTCATGATGAATTCTTCCTGATTGTCGCTCCATTGTATGATATCGATCTTCTCACCGCGCAACTCATTGCTTACGGACTGGACCCTGGAACCCTTCTGCCCCACGCAGGCTCCCACGGGATCGACATCCCTGTTCTTGGAGGTAACCGCAATTTTTGAACGGTGGCCGGCCTCCCGTGCGACCGCTTTTATCTCGATCACTCCATCATATATTTCAGGAACTTCCATCTCGAATAGACGCTTCAGCAGAACAGCATGAGAACGGGAAACAATGATCTGCGGCCCCTTGTTGGTCTTTTTGACATCCAGAATATATACCCTGGCTATCTCGCCCTGCCGGAACCTTTCATTGGGAATCTGCTCCATGGGAGGCAGAATGGCCTCCGCGCGATCAAGATCGATCAAAATGTTTTTTTGCTCGAACCTCTGCACGGTTCCACTGGTTACATCACCGATCCGGTCCACATATTTTTCATAGATCAAGTCGCGTTCGGCCTCACGTATACGCTGGATAACAACCTGTTTCGCTGTTTGCGCCGCTATCCTGCCGAAATCCCTTGGAGTAACTTCTGTTTCTATTATTTCGCCGATTTCGATCTCCGGTTGCAGTTCACGGGCCTTTTCCAGCATTATTTCCGTATCGGCGTTATCTACACTGTCGACCACTTCGTAGGTTCTGAAAACTTTTATCTGTCCGGTGTTCCTGTTTATCTCGATCCTTGCGTTGGTAGCATGGTTAAAATTTCGTTTGTAGGCTGACATCAGGGCTACTTCAATCGCCTCGAAAAGTATTTCTTTCTCAATACCTCTTTCCTTTTCTATGGCATTGAGTGCCATCAACAGATCCTGACTCACTTTTTCTTCCTCCTCCTTTCATACTCTTTAAAGTCTGGCTTGTACCAGAGATTTGCCTTTACAACCGTGTTGAATGGTATTTCCTTTACCTGCCCCTCCCTGTTTTCCAGCAACACGCAATCATCCTTCAATCCGCGCAGTAACCCCTTGAACCTTTTCTGTCCGTTGATCGGGACATCGGTTGTAATCTTGGCATAATCTCCATCGAACTTTTCAAAGTCCTCCCTGTTTCTCAGTGGCCGGTCCAGTCCGGGAGAAGAAACCTCCAGAACATAGCTATGCGGGATCAGATCGACACGATCGAGCAAATCCGATATCTCGTGGTGGACATTCTCGCAATCATCGATTGTGATTCCGCCGGGTTTGTCCATATAGATACAAAGATTCCACCGCCCTTGTTTTCTGGCCCACTCCACACCGACCAGTTCAAAGCGGTA
Source organism: Bacillota bacterium (assembly GCA_012518215.1). Lineage (NCBI taxonomy): Bacteria > Bacillati > Bacillota > Bacillota bacterium. Next base: position 108,438 of record JAAYSV010000006.1, on the reverse strand, counting down.
GGAATTCATTATCGGAGCAATCGCTTCTTCAACTTCGGATACCAGGTCGTTTTTCTTCCGCACATGCAACCCCTCTTGTTCCTAATACGCGAAAGAGTGGGTTAACCCACTCTTCGGCAGCAACATACTTGAATAACACGAACAGTTTAACATATTACCCATCAGTTGGCAAGAAGTAAAAAACGATTTCAGCCTCTTTTTGAACTCCCCTTTTTTATCCGATCTCTTTCTGGTTGTTATTTATAAATTCAGCCGTTTTGTTAAAGATAATTTCCTTGTCATAATCGAGGGTGGCCACATGGTAGGAATTTTTCAACCAGACCAACTCCTTCTTTGCAGAAGAGATATGTTTGTAAATATGGGGTGCATTATCCGGAGAAACCACCCCATCTTCCACCGCCGCAAAAATGAGCGCCGGTTGTTTTATGGATGCCAGATTATTATTGACTATTTTGAGCAATTTTATCAGTTCATGAGTTGCTGCGACCGGGGTGCGGTCATATGTGATCTCAACAGCTTCGGGATCTTTCAGGTTTCCACCGATAGCAGGTACCGTCTTGATCACATGCTTCAAAATCGGCACCAGTTTGATTTTGAATTCTTTCATGAAAACCGGAGCACATATGGGAATAACGCCAAGAACCTCCCTGGGAAAAACAGAAGCCAGGTACAGAGACAATGCCCCGCCCATCGAAAGCCCGGAAACATAGATATAATCACAATGATCCTGCAATTCAGAGAGGCCTTTCTCTGCCGATGCAATCCAATCGGGATACGTGGATTTTTGCATATCCTCGACGCTTGTCCCGTGCCCCTCAAGCCTGACCCCCAAAGTGGTAATACCCTTCCGGGCCAGCGCTTCGCCCATCGGCTTCATGGAAGAAGCGGTACCGGTAAAACCGTGTATCAGAAGACATCCAACTTTTCCTGCCTCATAAAAAAAAGGTTCGCCACCGGGCATGATCTTTTTCCCCACTGCCAACACCTCCGTCAGATTATCAATGATCCGTTTCCGTACCAAAATTTATCTGTTCTGTCATGCTTATTTGGGTATTTTGAGTTTCATGCCGGGCTTCAAACCGGAATCCCCCAAATCATTGAAATCGGCCAGCTCCTGATAACGGTTGCCATCACCCAGCAGGCGCGCACTGATATTCCACAAAGTATCCCCTTCAGCCACTGTATAGGTTTCATAGGGAACATCTTCTCTGTTGATGACCGGTTTCTGTTCCCCGGCAGTTTCCGAACCACTCTCGGGTATTCCGGATTCATCTTCCCGGGGCAGAAGATTTACCAGCGCTTCGTTTTCCATCTGCAATGCCTCGATAGTCTCTTCCTTGGAGCCCACGAGAGATTCCAGCTCATTGATCTTCTCGTAGAGAGGATGGAGAACAAAATAATTGTTCAAAAAAAACAAAACGAACAATATTCCAGCAAAAACAGCTGCGGTTTTGCCTATACCCAGAAACCTGGGCATTTTCTTTTCCTTCATGGCCCGGCCCAATCGTCTTTCCCTTTTTTCCTCCCGGGTCAGCGCGATATAAAGCGGTTCCCCTTCCACCTTGAAAGATATCGGGGCCAGGTTACCATATTTGTTCCATCCGTAAAAAGCATGTTCCTCGGAAAGAGGGTCAATAACGTAGGACACCTTCCAGAAAGACTCGAAAAATGTATCATGGATGAACAGATCATGCTTGGAGATAAAAGTACCCAATCCGGGATGGGTATGGAACCAACCCACCACTCTGCAATCCGGAAAATTTTGCTCTCTTGTCTCGGCCAGGAATTCCCATGTGCGGTGCGTGAACCTCAAGCCTGCTTTCGACGTTTCCACATAAGCAGCCTCCACGGCTGCTTCGATCCACACCTTGAAATCGTCTTGATCCCCGGAATAATGCCCCAGAAGAAATCCTCCGATTTCCCTGGAAGTATCCGTGCGGGAATAATCCTCGATAAACTCGAAGGCAGCATTGCTCATGAAGACACAACTGCCCGAATACCCGGTTTCCCTGCAATCCCGTGTTCCTTTCCCTTCTCCATCCTTCCCGGCCAGAAGATCATCGATAAGATCGCCACTTTTTGAAATCGCCTCATCAAGATTTTCCCCTGCCGTGGAGTCCATGGAATCTTGTTCCTTCATCGGTTGCTTCCTCCGCCATTGCTGGATCCTTCATTGCATGTAATAGTGATCCGATTTTCTAAATTTATGGTAAAAGAAATTAATGGATAAGTCAAGGATCGAACTGGCAACGTGCGTCATTTTTTATTCTGCTTCCATGCCCCCCAGTTCAAGAATTCCGGGGACCAACTTGCATTTCGGGATAGGGCAGTCACCGCGAGAAAACACCAATGGTCAGGCTATTCATCATCTTCCCTGTCCTTTTCCCGCTTGACCTTGTCCCCCGACTTCTGTTTCATCAATCCTTCCAGCTCGGCAAACAAACTGTAGAAACCTATGCCCACCCCCAGAAATATGCCCAGTATCATGAAAATCGGCGACGTTCCCAGGCGCCGATCCAGCCAGTCCCCTCCGTAAAGCCCCAGAAAAAGGCTTACGACCATCATGATGCCAAATGACAATGCCAGGTTGATATAGCGCCCGTAACGCAGCCAGTTTTGTTTTTTTTTAACCATTGAAAAAGGATCATCCCCCCGGCCGGTATCCTCACGGCCCCTGATAACAACTTGACGCCTTCTTCTTTGCATGATAATAGAACCGGCACGGTCAGGGACAGTCCTATATTTTCAAAGCAAGATCGAAAGCATCCCGGACAGCATCCAGGGCTTTCCCCGGCTTGCGCGCATCACCGATCAGATGAAGGTGTTCGACCTTACCCTTCAGTTCCTCGTAAAGCTTGTTTACAGGCATGGAACCAACAGCTATCACCACCGTATCCGCTTCGGTAAATATCTCTTCCCCCTCCGCTTCGGCAATGATCCCTTCATCCTCGATACTTTTGACCGTGGTATTCTCCATCATTTTCACATCGGCACGCCTCAGGGCATCGAGCAGGGTCCAGCGGGTGGAAATACCGATATCACGCCCGATCCCCTTCTCCATTTCCATGATCGTGATATCCTTGGGCCCCCTGACCGCCATATCGTAAAGGTCTTCCGGTTTTTCGGCCCGGGCAAGCAGAAGGAATTTCAGGGATTCAGCCGAAAGTGCGCCTTTCTGCGAAAGATGAAGTGCTGTTTCAACACCCACGGCGCCTCCCCCGACCACCACCACTTTGCCGCCAGTTTCAACCCTGTCCATCAATACATCCTCGGCAAGGCATACATGTTTCCGATCAATTCCCGGAATGTCAGGCCTGATTGCCTCCGCTCCCGTGGCCAGGACGACCACATCGGCATTCTCTGCGATGATCGCACCCGCATCTGCCGCCCTGTCAAGGACAACCTTTACCCCCAGTGCTTCGATTTCACCTTCAAGATAGGAATGAAAATCCAGAAAATCATTTCTGCCCGGTGGAGCCGCGGCCAGCTTGATCTGCCCCCCCAGTTCATTCCCTTTTTCCCAGAGGGTAACCTCATGCCCACGTGCCGCGGAAACCCTGGCCGCCTCCATTCCTGCCACACCGCCGCCGATCACCAGGATCTTCCGGGGAGCAGCTGCAGCCTCGATTTTCGTTTCTTTTTCCCTCCCCGCCGCGGCATTCACCAGGCAGGTTACCTCCTGGAGTGAAAATACCTTGTCCAGGCATCCTTGATTGCATCCTATACATTTTCTTATCCTGCCCGGGTTCCGCCCCGCCGCCTTGGCCGGTAATTGAGGATCGGCAATCAGGGGCCTTGCCATCCCCACAAAATCGGCCCTTTTCTCCTCGATTATTTTTGCGGCGATCCGCGGATCGTTTATCCGGTTGCAAGCTACCACGGGTAGCGATACATCGTTCTTGATATTCTCGGCCAGGTAAACAAATGTTCCTGGCGGCACGACCATGGTCAGCTGTGGAACACGGGTCTCGTGCCATCCCCCGGTAACGTTGAGACAGTCTGCCCCCACGTTTTCCAGATGGCGGCAGAATTCTCTTATTTCCACGTTGGTATTGCCGCCGGGGATAAAATCGTTGCCGCCAACGCGTACGATAACCGGATATTCCGGACCGACCGCTTCCTTGACCTTGCTTACCACCTCCAGACCAAAACGCATCCGACCCTTGAAGTCCCCACCGTACCGATCGTTGCGGCGATTGGTTTGCGGAGACAGGAATTGTGAGATGATGTACCCGGCGCTGGCCAGGATCTCCACGGCGTCAAATTCCGCTTCTTTTACCAGCAGAGCCGCGCTGACGTACCTTTCCATCAATTCCTGTATCTCATCGTTGGAAAGCTCATGGGGCGTCTCCCTCGTCAGCCTGGAGGCAATTGCCGATGGGGCAACGGATTGCTTGCCGGTCAAAAAGGAGTAAGCATACCTTCCGGCATGATACAGTTGCGCCGCAATGGCAGTTCCCTCTTTTTTTATTTTCCCGGTCAGTCTATGTAACCCCTCCAGAAAACGGGGATCGCTAACATCGATCATCAAGGGGCCGGCACCAACATCATCTATGGCACACCCACCGACAATGATAAGGCCTGCCCCCCCCCTGGCCCTCTCCAGATAGAATTCAATGATTTTTTCATTGATTTCACCGCCAGGGGCATAATTCAAATGCATCGACGGCATGACGATCCTGTTTTTGATTTCAAGTTTATTGATATAACAGGAAGTAAAAAGATGTTTCAACAGCCTCACTCCTTTCATCATATATTGAATGCCCGGTCCTTCTGAATTTTTCTATTTTTGTTCGGGATAGAATGTATCATGCAAAACTCGTACGGCAAGTTCGCCATATTTGGCTTCGATCACGCAGGATATACGGATTTCGGATGTGCTGATCATCTGAATGTTGATATTTTCTTCTGAAAGTGCCTTGAACATCTTTGCCGCAACGCCGGGATGATTCTTCATGCCGATGCCGACAATGGAAACCTTGCCGATGGCATCGTTGGTCAGAACATCCTGTGCCCCGATCTGAACAGCAACTTCTTTCAACAATTCCCCGGCGCGATCCAGTTCGGTTCCGGGCACCGTAAAAGTAAGATCGGTGTAACCATCCACACTGATATTCTGGATGATCATGTCGATACTGATCCCCGCATCAGCAAGAGGCGACAATATCCTGTAAGCAGTGCCCGGTTCGTCCGGAACTTTCAGTACGGATATCTTGGCCTCATCGCGATCAAGGGTAATCCCTGAAATAATTACATCTTCCATCCTGGGTTCATCCTCCTCCTTTATCCAGGTACAACGCTCACCGCCAAAAGTTGATTTTACCAGCAGGGGCACCTTGTATTTCTGGGCCAACTCCACCGAACGGGCCTGCAACACTTTCGAGCCCAGCCCTGCCAATTCCAGCATCTCCTCGTAAGTTATCGAATCGAGATGGCGCGCTTGAACACAAATTCGGGGATCAGCAGTATACACGCCGTCAACATCCGTGTATATTTCACAGATATCCGCGCCAATTGCCCAGGCAATCGCCACTGCGCTGGTATCCGACCCTCCCCGCCCCAGAGTTGTAATTTCATTCCGCTCATTTACGCCCTGGAACCCGGCGACAACGGCCACTTTCCCCTCGTTCAAAGCTTTACACAGGTTCTCCTTCCCCACCTCGACAATATGAGCTCTGGTAAAAGCCGCATTGGTCCGCAACGGAATCTGGCTCCCCAGGAAGGGCTGCGCGGGGCAACCGCGCTCTTCCAGGGCCATGACCATCAGGGCGGAGCTGATCTGTTCCCCGGTAGAAACAATCAGATCCTGTTCCCGCCCCGATGGAACCCCCGGGGAAAAGGAGTGCGACAGGGCCAGCAATCGGTCTGTTTCCCCGGCCATCGCCGACAGAACCACCGCCACCTTGTTTCCGGCATCGCGGGTCGAGGCAATTTTTCGGGCCACCTTCCTGAAATGGTCTATCGTGGCCAGCGAGCTGCCGCCATATTTTTGAACGATTGTAGACATACTGTACCCCCTTGTATCACGGACCGGACAATCTTTCCTTCAACATGGTAAAACGTTCCAGGGGCTTGTTGTTCTTGACCGCGATGGCCAATGCACGTTTCGTTCCAATCAACAGGGTCATTTTTTTACCCCTGGTAATTCCCGTGTAGATCAGATTCCTCTGCAACAATATGTAATGCTGGGTCATCACCGGCATGACCACCACCGGATACTCGCTTCCCTGTGACTTGTGGACAGAAATAGCGTAGGCAAGTGAAAGTTCATCGGCCTCCGAAAAATCGTAGTGTACCCGTCTCCCATCAAAATTGACGATCAGTTCCTTCTCCTCCTGGTCCAGGTATACAACCTTTCCTATGTCTCCGTTGAAAACATCTTTGTCATAATTGTTTTCAAGCTGCATAACCTTGTCACCGATGCGAAAAAACTTGCTGCCAATTTTGACCCCGTGCTTGTTGGCGTTCAACAGATTCTGCAGCTCGGCATTCAAATTCACGACGCCGATAACCCCTTTGTACATCGGTGTGAGCACCTGGATATCATCAAGGGGATCGAAACCGAAACGTTCCGGCAGATGTTTTTTGCAGAAGCTGCAAATCTTTCGCAGCGCTTCTTCAGGATCATCTTCCTCCACAAAATAAAAATCGGAGGTCTGTCCCGGAGGCGGATTTCTTGTATCGGGAAACTCCCCCATGTTGATACGGTGGGCGTTTGTCACGATCTTGCTCTGGCGTGATTGCCTGAAAATCTCCGTCAGGGTGATGACCGGAAATACATCGGAATCGATCATATCGCCAAGAACATTTCCTGCCCCCACCGCCGGAAGTTGATAGATATCCCCGACCAGAATAAAGATAGCATGCGACGGAATGGCCTTTACCAAGCTGTACATGAGCATGAGATCGACCATCGATGCCTCGTCAATGATGATCACATCGGCATCCAGAAGATTATCACGATCTTTCTGGAAACGACCTTTCTTGGGGCTGAATTCAAGCAGACGGTGTATGGTCCTGGCTTCATAGCCGGTGGCTTCCTGCATGCGCTTTGCGGCACGCCCTGTCGGGGCAGCCAGGAGCACCCTCAGTCCGATTTCTTTGTAGATATTCAGAATGGACTTGATGATGGTTGTCTTTCCGGTACCGGGTCCGCCGGTCACGATCATCACCTTGCTCCGCACCGAAAGGCGAACCGCCTCCCGCTGTTTGGAAGCCAGTTTGATATTATTTCTGGTTTCATAGTCAGCGAGGATCCTGTCCGTGTCCAGCTGTCCAAAAAAAGTCTGCTCACGGTAAATCTTCTTCAGTTCACGTGCCAGATTTTTCTCGGCAACATAGAATGGTGGAAGATAGACAGCTTTCAGGTTTGGAACAAAATCTTCAAGGGAAGCGGAATTGATATCTTCCATCATGATTCTCTGATTTTCAAACAAGACAGCCATCGCCTTGAGCACGATTTCCCGATCGATTCCCAGCAACTCCACCGACTTTTCAACCAGTGTGTCATAAGGGCAGAAAACATGCCCCTCACCGACGAAGCTGTTCAGTACATACAGAATACCCTCCTCCGCCCTGGAAATAGAATTGCGATCGATACCCATTTTCTGTGCGATCTGATCGGCAGTCACGAACCCTATGCCGCGAACCTCGGAAGCCATCCTGTAAGGATTATCTTGCAAAATATTTATTGATTCGGGTCCATACTGCTTGTAGATCTTGGTGGAATAAGCCGTGCTGACCCCATATTCCTGCAGGAAGATCATGATATGCTTGATGTCCTTGTGTTCTTCCCAGCCCCTTACGATCATCTCCACTCTTTTCTCGGCAACGCCCTCCACCGAGAGAAGCTTTTTGGGGTTATTCTCGATTATTTCCAGCGTTTCGTCCCCGAACACTTTGACAATCCGCCTGGCCATGACCGGACCAATCCCCTTGATCAATCCCGATCCAAGGTACCTTTCTATACCACGTGCCGTGGCCGGGGTGACTATCTCGTAGCCTTCAACCTCGAATTGTTCCCCGTATTTTTTGCTGTTGATCCATTTCCCATCAAGTTTCAGGTAGGCACCCGGGAACACACCGGCCATATTGCCGATGATGGTGGTTAATTCACGCTGCCCTTTCTCCTTGATCCTGGCAACAGTAAAATAATTTTCCTCGTTAAAAAAAACGATGCGTTCAAGGTAGCCGAAAATCGTATCCACTGGCGAATTATCCTTCCTGATAACAAATCTGGATAGACACCGATGTCAATCCAGTTGACGATATCTATCCAGCCAGAAAAAAACGTTTCTATTGCTACTGTTTTTTGATTACTTTAGCCGGAATTCCCTTTGTTTTCGTTTTCCCGCGTTTTGATCTCCATCTCAAGATCAATACTATGGCGAGAACGATGACAATGATGAGCGCCGCAACGGCGATCACTATCCTGAGAACGTTGGGAACATTGATAAGCAGTTCGATATCATTTTCATCCTCAAAGCTGAGCGGCCATTCCAGTGTCTTTCCATCGGGAGAGACGGTCGGTGCATTGTGGCTCAACGGCGTGATGGGGAAACCGATGATCAATTTGAAGTCCGGATTCATCATCTGCAGCACCGATGCACCTTTTTCATCGTCAAAACCCTTTATCGTTGGTTTGAAAATGTGTTTGAAATGGACAGTATTGAACAACAGCCCCTCCGTAACGGTAACTTCCGGTTTTTCCAACCCGGGGAAAAGACTCATCTTTTCGAATTCCTCGATACTGTCCATATGCCTTCTGGCCTTGAATCCGCTCATGCTATTCTTCTCCAGATCTTCCAGAGCAAATCCATCCTGGATCAGGTCCTTCCTCAAGGAAGCAAATATATCCTCATCCCCACCCCCCAGCAAACCGAGGGTGGAACTGGCCAGAAGTTCAAACTCGGTATCGGAGCTTCCATCGATATTGAATTGGACCTTCATATGGCCCTCGACACACCCGGCCAAACATATTGCAGATATAACGATAACCAGTACCATCATGGCAATTTTATATCTTTTCAACTGTCCCCCGACCTCCTAAAGTCTCTTGAGATAATAAGATTTGGAATCAATATGGCTATTCTGCAAAACAGGGGAAATTCCTTTTTTGTTGCCCGAGTTTTTTATTAAGTAATATACATAAATGCACCGACAATGGCAAACCACTGCCCGGGCATTCGACAAACCCCCCGCCGATGCTACTCCCTTTTTTCTCGGCCTGCTCCCGGCTGTTCTGTCACGGCTACTCCGGGGGAAATACATTTTTGTTTCCGACCTGCATGTTCATCCATGTTTTCGCCGGTCCGGACAACGATCAACTGCCTTTGTAATCCGGAGACCTTTTTTCCACAAAGGAAACCAGAGCTTCCCTCAGGTCATCCGAGGGCAGGATCATGGCGCTGCGGGCAGCGACGTACTCGAGGCCATCGGCAATGCTTTTGCCACGACAGTAATTCAGAACCTCCTTGGCCCCCTGTACAGCCAGGGGCGCCTGGGCGGCAATCTTCAGGGCCAGATCCTCTGCTCCCCGAAGAAGGGACTCCCTGTCCGGGTAGACCTCATTGACCAGATTTACTTCCCTGGCCCGCTGCGCATCGATAAACTCGGCTGTAAAAGCCATCTCCCTGGTAACACCCTGTCCCACGATATGGGGAAGCCTCTGGAGAACTCCCACATCGGCGATGATAGAAACAGCAGCTTCCCGCAGTGAGATCCGGGCATCTTCCGATGCAAGGCGTATATCGCAAGCAGCGCCCAGGTCCAGGGCGGCACCTATACAATAACCATGAAATGCACAGATCACGGGTTTCGTACATTTTTCAACACAGCTCATGGCCTCCTGCAGGGGGAAAATGGCCTTGAAAAGTTCTGCAGTGCCTCTGGCACTCCTGTCCCATTCCGCAACACTCGGGACCAATGCTGCCATCCCGGCCAGATCGATACCGGAAGAAAAATCATCGCCCTCGCCGGCGATGATGGCCACCCTGATCTCCTCGTCGGCACCGATGTCATCGAAGATGGGAATGATCTCCGTCCAGGCATCGGGGCCCATGGCATTTTTTTTCTCCGGCCTGTTCAGAAAAACCCAGGCAAGTTTCCCCTTTTTCTCGACCCTGTAAAAACGATAGGATAAATTCATAGGTACACCTCTCCATAAATATGTGGTGAAAACAATTACTAGCTATCAATATCCGGAATCAATGATTGATTGGCCCTGGCCATCCGGTTTCAAAGATCTACAAAACCGACTTTCTATATCAGGTTCACCATGAAACAGATATTTCCTTTTCACCAACGGCAATATTTTGTGCTACAAGCAGATCCGGGGATGAAAGCTCGCGGTTGAGAACCATATGCCTGGCCCTTCAGCATCTCCGCAAGGAAGAAGGTAAACTTGATGGGGAAATTGAATAAAGATATCAGGAAAACTTGTAGAAACGTCCATAAAAATCAAGCAACAAGGAGGCCTGCAAATCATGCGTGGATTCATCATCCCCCACTCACACTGGGATCGGGAATGGTACCTTACCTTCCAGCAATTTCGTTTCAAACTGGTGAAGCTGGTGGATTCAGTTCTGGATATCCTTGAAAACGATCCCCGATTCAAACATTTTACCCTTGACGGCCAGACTGTTATCCTCGAGGACTATCTGGAAATCAACCCCGGGGAGCGTGAAAGGATAGAAAGATTGATCCGCGACGGCCGCCTGTTGATAGGCCCCTGGTATGTGCTGCCCGACGAATTTCTGGTCAGCGGCGAATCCATCATCCGCAACTTGCAAAAAGGTCTGAATATATGCTCCTCCTTCGGTCAGGGGATGTTCGTCGGCTATGTTCCGGATCAGTTCGGGCATATTGCCCAGTTGCCCCAGATTTTTCAGGCCGCCGGTATCGACACGGCTGTGCTCTGGCGGGGGGTGGGCAGTGAATGCCGTGACACACAATTTGTATGGGAAGCACCCGATGGAAGTTCAGTTGACACCTTCTACCTTATGGACACCTACGGCAACGCTGCCGGGTTACCCGAGGAAGCGGAGGAACTGGCCAGATCGGTCAACGCACTGGTGGAAAGCCAACGGCCTTTCCTGTCCACGCAGGCCATACTGCTGATGAACGGTTCCGACCATGCCATGCCTCAACCCCGCCTGCCGGCAGCCCTCGCCGAGGCCGGGTTACTTTCCGGAACCAAGCTTGAAATATCAACCCTGCCACTCTACATAGACCACATGCGCAAAAGCAACACCCGTTTCTCCCACATATGCGGGGAACTGCGTTCCGGAGAACGGGCTCCGCTTCTGGTCAGCTGCGCCTCTTCCCGGATGTATCAGAAACAACGAAATCACGAACTGGAAATACTGCTGGAAAAATACGCCGAACCTTTCGCCTGCTGGTCCTGGCTGCAGGAGGATCCCTACCCGGCCAATTTCCTCAAGGAGGCCTGGCACCAGTTGCTGCTCAACCAACCCCATGACAGTATTTGCGGCTGCTGCAATGACCAGGTGCATCGTGAAATAGAGATTCGTTTTGACCGGGGGGAGCAGATCGCCACCCTCGTCAATGAAGAAAGTATGAATCGCCTCGTCGGACATGTTGACACCCGGAATTTCGAGGGGAAATGGGGCCTGCTGGTTTTCAATCCACATCCTGTCCCTGTCAATTACCCGGTGGAAGCGGAACTCCCCGATACAGGCGGAAACAGTTTTTCCGCTCTGACCGATGACGATGGAAATGCCATGCCCTGGCAACCACTGAGCGGCGGCCGGGGAGAATACTTCAGTGTTACGGGAACTCCGTTGCAAGCACGGATGGCCCTGGGAATGATCCACGGGAGAGAGGTACAGGGCCTCTACCTGAATGATTTCAGGATAGGCGAACCGGACCGGGATGGGCTCCTCCGTGTTGATCTGATCATGGGCAATGACCCCATCGGTGAAATGGATGTCGACGCTCTGAAAAAAATGGCCCTTGAAATCCTTGCGGATAAAAGAATCAAACGAATTCGGGCCGTGGCCCGACAGAGCGGCGAACGCGGCCTTTTCCTGGCAAAGAACCTTCCCCCCTGCGGCTGGCGCAGTTACTCCCCCGCAAGCGGTGCCAGGGAAGACAGGCAGCAGGGCGATTTGCAAGTTGGCCGTCGTAGTCTGGAGAACAGTTTCTACCGTATCAAATTCAATGCCGACGGTACTTTCGATCTGCTTGACAGGAAATCCGGAATAAAAATACCCCGCCTTCATCGCCTCGTTGATGGCGGTGATCGGGGCGATCTCTACACCTTTACCGCCCCCGAGGAAGATCGATTGGTGAAAAGTCCATCGCTTCTAACCGGAGGAGTTAAATTCGAGGTAACAGAGACCGGTCCGGTACGGGCAACGATACGCATGACCCGCAACTACCGTCTGCCGACCTCCCTCCAACCGGATCGGAGGAAACGTTCCCGTCGGAAGGTAAATTGCCGCATCACCACCAGTGTCAGCCTTTATGCAGGAACCCCCGGGATTTACTTTGAAACCATCATCGACAACCGAGCCCGGGATCACCGCCTGCGCGTACATTTCACCGTCCCCTTCCCTGCCCAAAAATGTTGGGCCGACGGGCACTTTGCTGTTATCCATCGCTCCGCTCAACCGCCTGCCGGCGATTACAGCGCCTGGGCAGAGAAACCGGACGGACTGGCCCCACAGAAACAGTTCGTCGCCATCGACGATGGAAACTTCGGCATCGCCGTGATCAACAGGGGGCTTCCGGAATACGAGGTTCTGCCCGGGACTGAAACCGGAGGCGGCGAGATTGCCCTGACCCTGTTGCGTTCCGTGGGTTGGCTTTCACGGGGCGACCTTGCCAACCGCCCCGAACATGCCGGCCCTGCCGTGGAAACCCCGGAAGGTCAATGCCCCGGTGAACAGGCTGCCCGTTACGCTCTGCTGCCCTATCAGGGGACATGGCAGGAAGGAAGGGTCAAACTCCTGGCCAACCTCTTCAACGCACCGCCCTGCAGCCTTGCCGCTGGTAGAAAATCCGGTTCCCTCCCCGCCTCACATTCCATGTTCGGCGTGGAACCTGAGGATATTCAACTGAGCTGCATGAAAAAAGCGGATGATGGCGATGCCGTCATCGTCAGATTGTTCAACTGTTCGGACCGTGAACAGGAGGCAGAGATCAGGCCGGGTTTCCATTTCCGGGAAGTATTCCGGGCCAACCTGCTCGAAGAACCATCCGGCGAGCCCCTGCAGGCCTCCCCGGGCGCGATCAAGCTCAACCTGAAACCCTGGCAGATCGCCACCCTGCGTTTCGAGATATAGGAATTTTCAGCGTTATCAGAAACCGGTATGCAAGGCCATGGCGAAAACGTTGGCATAACAAACGGAAGGAATTGACCGTCAGATGAAGAATCAATATAGAGAAAGCATCCATTTTCAGGCTGTCGGGAGAAAAGCATCGATCCAGGGGGGGATTGCAGGGCCTGTTCCCATTTCAAACCGAATTCCTTTATCCAACATTGCTTCTATCCTTGCAGGAAAATCAAATCAATCCGGAGGTGTCAAATGGCAAGAGCACTGAAAACATATACCAAGAAAGAAAGGAATTACTACCTTGTTGGATTGATGGGCCAGAACATCATCTACAATGTCATTGGAGTCGGCCTGGCTTTGTATTACACGGAAGCCCTCTATGTTCCCCCGGCCACGGTAGCCCTGCTCATGTTGCTGGCCAGGCTGTGGGATGCCATCAACGACTTTATCATGGGGGCCATCGTTGATCGAACCCGTTCCAGGCTGGGCAAATGCAGGCCCTATCTTATCGCAGCCCCCCTGCTGATCATGATTGCCACCATAGCAGCTTTTTCAGCCACTTTCAATTATCACCAAAATCCGGTTCTGACAGTGGTCTTCATCTATATAACCTACATACTGTGGGGCATGATTTACACCATGGGAGACATCCCCCTCTGGGGCATCACGGCACTGATGACCGAGAGCGAAAAAGACAGGACCAAACTGCTCTCTCTGGCCAGAATCGCCGGCTCTTTCGGCTCTGCCCTGCCCCTTCTGGCCTATGTCACCCTGGTGGGCGTCTTCAAAAATACCGGAGCCACATTCATCTTTCCCAGTTCCGGTGCTTATGGTTATTTCATGGCCACACTCGTATTTGCCGTCGTCGGAAGTGTAATGTTCCAGTTGCTGGGGTTCAACGTCACGGAGAAGATTGTCCCGACCTACAAGGAGGCAAATTTCTTCAAAAACCTCGCCCTGCTCAGGCATAACAAACCCTTCATCCGGATCATGCTTTCCGGTATTCTAAGCAGCACCAAAATGATGATAGCCAGCTGTTCCAGCTATCTGATCCTCTGGTATTATGCCAACGGCAATGAAGCGCATACCATGTTCTATTTTGCCGTGATCGGCGGCGGTTATTTCATCGGGACACTGCTGGCCATGTATTTTACCCCCGCCCTTCTCAATCGTTTCTCCAAAAAGGATCTCTACAACTGGTCACACCTTCTAAGTGTCATCCCCTTCCTGATCACCTTCGGCCTGTTCATGTTGAAACTGGACACCATTTTTCTGGTCTCCCTCATGATATTCTTTGCGGGAGGCTTGCACGGTTTCCCCATCGTGTTGCAGGTGTCGATGATTGCCGATTCGGTGGATTACATGGAATGGAAGACCGGCGAGAAGGCGGATGGCCTCTGCTTCGCAGGCCTGACCTTCCTGGTCAAGTTGCAGGCAGCGGTGGCTTACTACGGCGCTCTGTTGATACTGGGCTTTGTCGGCTACAATTCCGAACTGATGCAGAAATACGTGGCGGCGGGAGGTGTTGCCAGTGAAGGTTTCCCGGAGGTCATGGTGGCCCTCTTTGTCATAATCACCATCTTGCCTGCCGCAGGTTCCGCCCTGGCTGCTCTGCCGATGTGGAAATATGATCTCAGCAAGGAAAAACACAAAGAGATTCTTGATGAACTCAACGAGAAGAGAAGGGAAAGAGAACTGGAAAGCAAAGCTGCAGTCCTGACTGAAGCCCGCTAGACAGCGATACAAAATTCCCGTTCATTTTGCAGATAACGAAACAGCTTTTTCCTCACATGCGGTGTATTGCGTCTCCTTTTTCACCGTTATGGTGAACGACATGTTGAACACCCATCATCTGGAGTTCCAACGGTCGTCTCTTTAGGCTGCCCGAGAGCCCCCACGCCTTTTCGTGTGTTTTCGTCTTCTTGAGGCGGTTGAAGGGTCTGTCAATCCAGCAGCGGGCAAAAAAAACAGCGCCGATATTTCGGCGCTTTATTTCCACACTTCCATGTAAAACACTTCTCTGCCCGACATGCAGGAACCATTGTATTATCTACCGCAACCCCTTTACAGCTCCTCCACCGGAAACTCGGTTACCAGCCCCACGATGTGGCGCAGAATCCATATCGCATCATTAACATCAACAGTGCCATCCCCGTTGACATCGGCGGCTTTCCGTTGTTCCTCCGAAAATTCCTCCAGGCCGACCACGTATCTTAACAAGAGGATGGCGTCATTGACTGTTATATCCCCATCTCCTGAAATATCCCCGTAAATTATGGGGTCGGGGGCAGGATCAGGGTCGGGATCGGGATCAGGGTCGGGATCTGGATCTGGGTCTGGATCGGGATCTGGATCAGGGTCGGGATCAGGGGCTGGGTCGGGACCAGGATCTGGGTCGGGACCAGGATCTGGGTCTGGATCGGGATCTGGATCGGGGTCGGGATCAGGATCTGGGTCTGGATCGGGATCTGGATCGGGGTCTGGGTCGGGATCAGGATCGGGGTCGGGATCAGGATCTGGGTCGGGATCAGGATCTGGGTCTGGATCGGGATCGAGGCCTTCTTCCTTGTACTCGTATTTTACCGTAATAAAATAAAACTGATTATTGTCATCATAGCCAGCAAACTTGTGAAACTCATCATCTTCATCAACCCACACCCCCATACCTGTGGGAGACTCGGTAATTTTGAATTTCAGTGTAAACATATTTCCTGTAACATGATTGTTTTCATGGGTTGCCCAGGCCATTGAAATGGTTCCCTCAGCGAATTCGGGATTTATAGCCATTATGCCTTGTTCTATATGAAATTGACACTCAACAAATTCCAATGAATCTCGGTCGTAGTTAATTTTTATAGAAAACCCGGCAATATCGATGGGATCGGTCACCGAGAAGGTGACATCAACATTGTTTCCCACTTGAGCCATCGTGCTTTCGATCAGCATGGTCGTTGATTGAGCCGATGCCCCGTCGATCCTACCCCCCGGTTCAGCGGGAAAGGGCTCCTGATTGTTGGCAATGCGGCGGAGGATGGAAATTGCATCATTGACATCGATCGCCCCATCACCATTCATATCTATCCGTGCCCCCGTGTTTCCATCGATATCAACCAGGCCGACAATCCCTTGCAGGGCCAGGATGGCATCACACACAGTTTCTGCCCCCTCCCCATCCACATCACCAATGCTCGGGCCTTCCGCTGTTACCGCTGATAATTCATTTGCCGACATCAAGGGAGGAATCCCCGCCCATGAGAAAACAAACAGAAATACCAACACCATGCTTGAAATTTTCATGTATTTCTCTCTTCCTACGCCCTTCATTTTAAAAACCTCCTCCGGTAATGTTCTCGCAGCCTTCCTGATTCATTCAATCCGGCGCATACATGTTTATCCTCTTCTTACAATTTTGTACATATCATATTCCCCGCTACCATCTCATTTCCCTGCAAAATCAAAAATTTTCGTACATGAATTACAATTTGTTGTCCCGGGGGGCAGATCGGTGATTATTGCAATGCCGATCTGTAGAAAAAACGATGGAAGACATCCTCCTGACAGCTGTTTCGCTTACTTCCTCCGGAAAAAGCTGTCTAGCAAAGAAATAATCGTTCAAATTGCGGCATGGGGGTTGCTGGAATGCTTGGGTTGGTTGTACAATTTTATCAGGTGAGTTTCCTTCCTCGGTGTTTTATGTTTTCAAACCGCAATGCACAGGAGTATCCACCTTTTGCAATATCTGTTATACCTGTTGAAAGCCGGTGAACGAAACTCTGCCCGTTTCAGCGAAAAACTCATCCGTATCGCTTGACTTAAAGATCCCTTCAGGTTAAAATATTTTTCGTAGACTGTGGTTGGGCCATTAGCTCAGGCGGTAGAGCACCTGACTTTTAATCAGGGTGTCCCAGGTTCGAGTCCTGGATGGCTCACCATTTTTTTTTGTTTGCTTTGCAAGTCCGATCTTACTGTCCGCAGAAAATCATGAAAAACAAGATCATCCTTCCGTTTTCGGCAATTTTCTTCCCCCTGCTCCACATCTTTCAAACATCTATCTGTATCCCCTTGCAATGATAGCAGTCAAATCCCCTTCCGTCTCAAGAATTTCCTACCCCCGTCAGTTTCCCGGGCGATCGGCCGCAAATCTTTCCGCCAGCATCCGCCAATCTTCAAGAAAGGGCTTCATCAGGTTCGGCCTTCTTCTAATTGCCAGAGGATGATAGGATACCATGGTCGGGAGCCCCATCAGTAGATGCCACTTTCCCCGTAAATACTTCACACGGGGTTCTGCGCTTTCAAACATCCAACGAACCACGACATCACCGAGGCAGACGATAAAGTCAGGGTCAATATTCCTTATCTGCTCTACGAGAAAAGGTTTGCTGAACGCCCTGGCTTTCTCCCTGTCATAATGGCAAAGGGGCCTGCATTTCAACAGGTAAGTCAGATAAACATCACCGGCTGCCAGCCCGACCCGATGGATGGCTTCCTGCAACGTGCATCTTGTCCCGCAGACGTATTCCCTTCCATCCCTGTCTTCACGGGCACCCGGATTGTCAAGTATAACCAGAACAGGAGCCTCCGGGTTGCCCTCCCCCCAGATGACGCGAGACCTTGGTGTGCACACTTCGCACTTTTCGTATTCCGCGGCCTCGGCGGGCATTTCGTGTTCAGGCCAGATCACCGCTGCAAAATTTGAACCCACTGGCATTCACTCCAAGTTCTGAAAAGGTTGGGCCGCTGCTTCATCGAAGCGGGAAAACAAAATGATGCGCTGCCCCTTCAACAATATCTTTTTCATCCCCATGAAAACTATGCCGTCCTTTTTCCCTTTTTTCCCGCTATTTGCTGCCCCTGCCCACGAAAAAAAATCCTGCGGTATTTTACCCGACAAACTGTACCCCTGTATTGGCAAGGCAAAAATTTTTCCGGGTGCCTCATGTCGCCAATCTGCTTCCTCCCGACACGGGTCATCTGAGATGGATCAGTTCGTATTTCTGTGGGGAAAGTTCCCGCAAGAATATCGAGGGGCCGGTGACAAACGATGCCCCCTGCCGGTAATCGCGGCTGTAGGTAGAGATATGCAGGAAGCGTGCTGCACGTGAAGTGGCCACATAGAAAAGACGCCGCTCCTCCTCCAGGTTGGCATCACCCCAACTGCTGGGGAAATGCCCTTCGTTGACCCCCAGAACAAACACGGCGTCCCATTCCTTTCCCTTGGCGCTGTGGATCGTGGACAGGGTTAAAAAGTCCCGTTCCTGCGGAGAAAACTCGTTGTCTTCATAAAAGAGGGTCTCTTCCAGGCTCAAACTTTCGATGAATTGTTCCAGCTCGTCATATTTCTCGCTGTACGAAGCCAACCTCTCCAGGCCCCGGTAACGATCTTCCCAGCTGTCGGGGAAGTTTTTCTGCAGCAGCTCGTAGTAACCGTTTTCCAGGATCAGGTAGATAAGCCTGGCAATCCCTCTTTCATCGGCAATTGCCTCCAGGGTGGTTCTGATGGCCTCCCACCCTTCCTTGCCGCGCGGGGGGTACAATTCCCCGGAAACAATCGCCTGCAGGGGATCCTCCAGTTCCAGAATCCTATCGACCAGTCTGCTGCATGTCACCTTGCCCAATCCCGGGTACTGGGGTATGATCCGTCTCCAGGAGGATTCATCATGGGGATTGTACAAAATCCTCATCCAGGCAAGAATATCCTTGATATGGGCTTTCTGCATCAATTTCAGGCCACCATAGGTTCGATAGGGTATCTGCCGCCTGATGATCTCCAGTTCCAGGTCCTGTGAAAGATATGAACTGCGGTAGAGCACCGCCATCCCGCTGAGGCGTAATCCCTCATGGTAAAGCTCCTGGATCCTCTGGGCCACGAATGCCGCTTCCTCGTGGACATCCCAGGCCTTTATCACCCAGGGCCTCTCCCCGCCCGTTTTCTGCGAAACCAACTTTTTGGGGAACTGCCCTTTATTGATAGATATGATTTCGTTGATCAATTCCACGATCTGGGGAGAACTGCGATAATTCTCTTCCATCCTGATAAGCTGGCAGTTGGGATGGCGCCCGGGAAACTTGATGATGTTGTCAATTTCTGCAAAGCGGAATGCATAGATTGATTGCGCATCGTCGCCCACCACACATACATTGGATTCCTGCGCCAGCAGATCGACCAATTTCCCCTGGATTATGTTTGTGTCCTGAAATTCATCCACCAGCACGTGTTGAAACTGTTCCTGGTATCTTTTTTTTGCTTCATCATGGGTGGTGAACAATTCAAGCCATTTGACGAGCAGATCGTCAAAATCAAAAGAATTGGTGTCGATCTTCCTCTGTTCATATCGATCGGCCATTCTTTGAAGAAGTTCCGTGTATTCGGCAAGTTTTCTGTAATATGTTTCTACAGTCACGGCGATTGTTTTGCCCGAATTCCGGGCCTGGCTGATCAATTTGCCGGCAAACCCCCTTTTCAGAAACAGCTTCTGTTCCTCCGGGGTAAGATTTTTCTTGACGTCCTCGAGGACGCTTTTCAATATCACTGCACGGTCGTCCTCATCGAGTATGGTGAACTGCCCGCTCCTTTCAAACAGGGGGGCATAACTCCGCAGGATCCGTGCCCCGATACTGTGAAAAGTCCCTGCCCACAGGTCATGCGGATAACGTCCCAGTATCCCGGTCAGCCTCGATTTCATGACCTCGGCGGCCTTGTTGGTGAAGGTTACCAGCAGTATCCGGTAGGGGGGGATGCCGCGCTGGATAAGATTTGCCGTACGATAAACAAGTGCCCTGGTCTTCCCCGAACCGGGCCCCGCCAGCCCCATGATGGCCGTTGCCTCGGAGGTGGCAAAATTGTACTGTGAACGGTTCAACTCCCGTTGCAGGTTGAGTTCCCAGTCCTCCAAATTTGGCGGGGGTTGTTCTTCGATTTCATATTTCCTGCCCATCTTTTTGAAACACTTCCTTCTACAGTCAACGTATATAGATTAATTCTTATCAATCGGGCCGATATCCTTCATTTCATTCGTTCATCAATCCGGAGAGTCGCCCGATGTTTGCATTAACAATGAATATATAATAAAATTCACCTTGGAATCAAACTCACAGGAGGCTCAAAAATGGCCGAGATTGCCCCTTTCCGGGGAGTAAGATACAACCCCTCCATGATATCGGATTGTGCAGACGTTATTACCCCCCCTTACGATGTAATAGATCACCAACTCCAGCTGGAACTATACCACAGGAGTGATTACAATCTGGTTCGTCTTGAATACGGACTCGAGCAGGACGATGATACCGCGGACGACAACCGCTATACCAGGGCTGCTTCCCATTTCAACAATTGGCTGGACGAGGGGATCCTCATCCGCGAAAAAAATCCTGTATATTACTGGTATGAACAGAAATTTGTCTGGAAAGGCACTACATACAGCCGTGAAGGACTCGTTGGAACCATAAAGCTTGAGCCCTACAAACAAAAAGCGGTCATACCCCACGAGGAGACGCTTTCCAGGCCCAAGGAAGACCGGTTGAATCTGTTGCACCATTGCCGGGCCAACTTCAGCCCCATCTTCGGCCTCTATCCTGACCGTGACAGAAGTGTCGACCACGCATGTTCCGCCGTAAAGAAGGAAAATGAGCCCGTCATCTCATTCACCGATGCGGAAGGGCAATCGCACCGCTTGTGGATTCTGGAAGACCCCTCACTTCACCGCCGCCTTGAAGATCTGTTCCTGTCATGGTCGATCTTCATTGCTGACGGGCATCATCGTTACGAGACGGCACTTCGTTTTTCCGAAATCATGGCCGCTCGACAGAAACGGGGTTATGAGCACGCCCTTATTTTCCTGATCAATATATACAGCCCCGGGCTTCTGGTCCTGCCCACACACCGTATTTTGAGCAACCTGAAGGACTTTGACATCGATGCATTCTCGAAAAAATTGCAGGAGCATTTTGTCATCGAAGATTGCGGCCCTGTCGGTGAGGTGGAATTATCAAAATATACCGAAAGACTGAAAAAAGACGGCCTGCGTAACCCAGTCATCGGTTTCGGCGCCGGGGGTCGGATGTATCAACTTACTTTTCGCTCCCCCCGGGAACAACTGCACGATGTGGATATCCTGCAAAAATTCATCCTGGAGAAGACCATCAACCTTTCCCCCGGGGACCTGCGTGACAACGACCTGTTAACTTACACCCACAGCGAGGAGAAAGCTCTTTCTGCACTGCGCGAGCAGAATGCAGGGATTTCTTTCTTCATGAATCCGCCCCGGATGGAATCCATCGTGGAGACCGCTTACCGGGGATTGCGGCTTCCCCAGAAATCAACATACTTTTACCCCAAGCTGGTCAGCGGCCTGCTGATCAACAAGCTTGGAAACTGACCTGCCCATGGGTTCAAGAACCTGGGAAGCATCTGTATCCATGAATACTGTCAACGAATGAAATGAGGAATGGCTTGCCGGATTGCCCCCGCTCACCGGGATTTTATCTCCTTGAACTCCAGGCTGTCATCTCCCAGCAGGTTTCTTATACTGTCAAAACATCGAGGTTCATTTCTGGCCCAGAACCTTTCCGGAAGCAACATCATCTTGTGCAGGTTCTTGAAATCAAGGTAAACGGGAATATCACCGTTTTTATCGTAGAGCAACTTGCGCAGCTCGGTCAATTTGATATATTCCTCTTCCTTCAGATCCACCCTGATAAAGAGCTGTTTTGTTTTCAAGGGCAGGGGGACAATCTCTTTCGCGAGAATCCTGACTTCTTCTTTCCCGCCCATATCATGTTCTATCTGGGTATTGCCCCTGATGATGATCGGCTGGTCTTTCTGTATCAGTTCCGGATTCTTCCCGTAAAGATCGGTAAAAATGGTTACCTCTACCGAACCGGTAAGGTCTTCCAGGATGGCAAAACCCATCGGCTGATTGCGAACCGTGTATATCTCCCTGACAGAATTGATGATCCCTCCCACCGACACCCGCTTCCCGCCCCCTATTTCCGCCAATTCCGCACAACGGGTAAGGTTGGGAAGGCTTTCCAGTACAAGCCTGTACTGATCCAGCGGATGGCCGGAGATATAAAAACCGAGAGCTTCTTTCTCGTAAAAAAGCCTTTCCTTGACTGTAAATGGAGGTATATCGGGCAGGATATCCGTTATCTGATGATCGGCCCCATCATCATGGAAGAGGGCCATCATCGATATCTGGCCGTTCCTGCGGTCACGCTGTATCCTCTGCCCCTCGGCGATGGCATCGTCCAGGATAGCCAGAAGGGCAGCACGGTTTTTCTCGATGTTGTCAAATGCCCCCGCTTTTACAAGGCTCTCCACCACCTTTTTGTTGCAAGCCCGCAAATCCACGCGGGAGCAGAAATCGGTCAAGGAGCGGAAAAGGCCCTCCTCCCGGACGGAAATTATATTTTCGATGGCCCCCGACCCGAGATTTTTCACGGCTGACAGTCCAAAACAGATCCTCCGATCACCCACCACCGAAAAATTCACAGCGCTCTCATTGACGTCCGGCAACAAAACTTCGATCCCCTGCCGGATGCAATCGGAGATATAAAGAGAAACCTTGTCGCTTTTATCCATCACGCTGGTCAGCAGGGCCGCCATGAATTCGACGGGATAGTTGGCCTTCAGGTAGGCGGTCTGGTATGAGATCAAGGCGTATGCGGCAGCATGTGATTTGTTGAAACCGTACGAAGCAAATTTTTCGATAAGATCATAGATATCATGGCCCAGTTTGGCGGAATAACCTTTGTCTACACATCCTTTGATAAAGAGTTCTCGCTGTTCATCGATGATCCCCTTCTCTTTCTTCCCGATAGCCCTACGCAGCAGGTCAGCCTGTCCCAGGGTGAATCCGGCTATCTCGGCAGCTATCTGCATGATCTGTTCCTGATATACTATAACCCCGTACGTCTCCTTCAGGATGTTTTCCAGCGCCGGATGAAAATATTTTATCTGTTCACGATGATGCTTGCTGTTGACAAAGACGGGAATCTGATCCATGGGGCCGGGCCTGTAAAGAGCCACCACTGCAATGATGTCTTCAAACTTGTTGGGCTTCAAATCCTGCAAAACATTCTTCATCCCCCTGCTCTCCAGCTGAAATACTCCATCTGTCTCCCCTTTGGAAAGCAATTCATAGGTTGCCCTGTCATTCAAGGGTATCCGCTCTATATCGATTTTTTTTCCGTATCTTCCTTCTATATGTTGCAGTGTATTCAAGATCACATTCAATGTTTTCAATCCCAGCAGATCGAGCTTGACCAGCCCTATGTCTTCCAACGTCTCCATGGGAAACTGGGTAACCACCTTGTTTTCCTTGACCAGCTTCTGCAGGGGCACATGATCAAGAAGGGGCTCACGAGACACGATCACCCCGGCAGCATGCCTGCCGGTATGCCTGGGCAAGCCTTCGAGGGCACGGGAAATATCGATCAACTTCCTGTTTTCCTCCTGCCTGTAATATTCCTGGAAATACTTGTTTTCGGCAAGGACCTTCTCTATCGTCGTCTTTTCTTCAGGAAAGAGTTTTGTCAGGCGATCCACTTCCTTGTATTCGATATCCAGTGCCCGCCCCACATCTTTGATCGCCGAACGGGCAGCCATCGTTCCAAAGGTGGCGATCTGGACTGCATGTTCGGCCCCGTATTTGTTGATCACGTAGGCGATAACCTCATCGCGCCTATCATCGCAAATATCGATATCGATGTCGGGCATGCTTACCCTTTCCGGATTCAAAAACCGTTCAAAAAGCAGTCCGTATCTGAGCGGATCGACATCCGTGATCTTCAGGGAGTAGGCCACCAGGCTCCCCGCTGCAGAACCACGGCCCGGTCCCACCAGGATACCCTGTTCGCGGGCATAACGGATATAATCCCAGACGATAAGAAAATAACTGCAGTAACCCATCTGCTCTATGACTTCAAGTTCGTAGTTCAGCCTTTCCCGGTGGGCCTTGTGTACTGTTCCATAACGCTCCTTCAGGCCTTCCATGCACAATTTTCTCAGATATTCTGTTTCCGTGCCGGCAACATCGTCCGCCATCGGAAAATCGGGCATTTTCAATCGGCCGAATTCAAGTTCAAGATTGCATCTTTCGGCTATCTTGATTGTATTCTCCAACGCCCCCGGGTAATCGCTCCAGAGTTCTTTCATCTCTTCGGGGCTCTTGAAATAGAACTGGTCCGACTTGAAACGCAACCTGTTTTGATCATAGATCGTCTTGTTGGTCTGAACGCAGAGCAGGACATCATGGATCATGGCATCCTCTTTTTTGATGTAGTGAACATCATTCGTGGCCACCATGGGCAAATCGGTTTTATCGGAGATCACCCGCAGTGCTTCGTTGACAGTTTCCTGTTCCGGCAAATCATGATTCTGCAACTCCAGGTAGAAATTATCCGTTCCGAAAACGGAAGCATAGTGTTCAGCAATGCTGATCGCCTCTTCCATGTTACCCGTGAGTATTTTGGACGGGATCTCCCCCGCCAGGCAGGCACTTAGTGCCACGATACCCTCTGCATGCCCCTCCAGCAGCTGCCGGTCAACGCGCGGCTTGTAATAAAATCCTTCGAGATACCCGGCAGTTACAATCTTGATCAGGTTTTGAAAACCTGTTCTGTTCCGGGCAAGCAACACCAGATGGTAAGGAGTCTTGTCCAGTACAGGATCACGATCAAAACGGGTGCGCGGTGCCACATAGACTTCACAACCGAGGATCGGTTTGATACCTTGATTCGTGGCTTCCTTGTAGAAATCAATGAGACCGAACATGGCACCGTGATCGGTAACGGCAAGAGCCGGCATGGACATCGCCTTGGCGGTAGAGACCAGTTCCGTTATGCGTGCTGTTCCATCCAGAAGGCTGAATTCGGAGTGTACATGCAGATGAACAAAAGATGACATTTTTTCACCCTATTCGAGCTTGTATTTTAACTTAACTTCTCTTTCGGCAGATACATTTCCTTCAAATAGTTATAATTATCTTCCGCCGGAAATAAGCATTTTATTTAGACGAATATTATTACATTCATGATGAAGTATGCCAAACTGCAAACAGGGGAGCATCGGGAAATGAGCAAATTTTTAACGACCCTCGTGTTAACTTTCTTCACAGCCCTGGGTGTCATTCTCGGCGGCTGCATTCTTGGAGCCCTGGGGGCAATGATCGGGGAGCACCCACCCATGAAAATAATGGTGGAGCTGGCCGGCAAGATGAAAATTTGGGCTCTCGTCACCGCCCTGGGAGGAAGTATCAGTATCCTTGAAGCCCTCGATACGGGGTTGGTCGGTGGCCACCCCGGACAGCTTCTTCAGCAATTTTTCTTTCTGATCAGCGCTTTTTGTGGCGCCCACCTTGGCTACCTGATCATCATCAATCTGGCAGGAGGACGCTGAGGTGAAAAGGTATTTTGCCATTTTCCTTCTGGGAATACTCCTGGGCACATCCATGATAAACCTGCTTCATGGACGATCGGTCGACAAAATGTACTGGGAAAAGGAAGAATTGAAGATCGCATTGTTTGAAACCTCAAAAAGGTTATCGAAGCTGGAAGATCAACTGGCAATTCGCCACAACCCCCTTGTCAGGGAGGTGAAAATCGAAATCGAAACGGAAGAGGACGACTTTACCAAACAGGCATTGCGTCAGGCTATCAATCAGATTGCCGGTGATATGATCGGCGAGGAATTGAGCAGTATCAATCCACAGCTTCTTTACCAGATGCTCAACAAACGGGAAATAAAACTTCAGGATGGCCGCATCTTCCAAACTGAAATCATGTGGCTCGTTGTCAGCGATCAGATTATCTTCAATCTTCGTTGTTCTCCCTTGAATATTGATTGACAGCCCCATTTTTTATCTCCGCGGATTCACGATGAGGGACGGCACTCCTGTCTTTCCATTGCCTTTTTCTTGCCGCCGAAAGCTGTTCCTTCCTGCGTGCCCTGTTGAAGAATGCGATCGTGGGCAAGAGGGCCACGGCCACCCAGCTCAGGGCAAAGATACGTGGAAGCCCCGCTTCCCCGAAAGGCAACAACAGTATGCCGAGCACCAACAACAGCAGAGAAACCGCCCCTCCCAGATATTCCCCGCCTGTAAACTTCATATTGCCACGCCCCCATTCCTGCAGGCACATCATCTTAATTTGCAACCGCTACCAATTGTAACCTGAATTAAAATATTCCCGGGGTGCGCCTTTTATGCGTGGCAGGGGATAACCGTACCACCTTCCACAGGAGTTGTCGGTTCCCATTTCCCGGAACCGTGGCTGTTTCTGCGCCAGATTCCGACTTTATTTCATCCGGGGAAAATCCTGCTGCCTCAAGGCTTCGTAGAGAACAATAGCGACCGCGTTGGAGAGGTTCAATGAACGTTTGATATTTCTGTTCATCGGCATCCGCAAGACAGTTTGCCCTTCTTGCAGGAAACCTTCGGGAAAACCGCTGGTTTCACTGCCAAATACGAGGAAATCATCATCCCTGTATGCGAAATCTGTATATAATGTGCCGCCTTTTACCGAAAAAAACAGGAACCGTGCTTCGGGGTAGCGGCCGCTCAACGATGCAAAACTGTCATGCAGATGGAGTTTCAAATGGGGCCAGTAATCCAGGCCGGCTCTCTTCAGGTGGCGGTCATCCAGGGAGAAACCCAGTGGTTTGACAAGATGCAATTCGGAATCGGTCAGAACGCAGGTGCGGGAAATATTGCCGGTATTCTGCGGTATTTCAGGTTCAACAAGTATGACGTGCATTTGTTTCTCTTCCTGGAATTGATTGCAGCCCTGCATGCGGGTTCAATCTTTCTTCATTCCGTTCTGCTCATCCTCATCTTTTTTGCCGATCAGACGATGGTAATGAAGCAATTTTTCCTGAACCAGATAATTGAAAGTACCTTCGGGAAAGGTGCCGTCCTCCTGCATGGTTCCGGGCGCCATCCCTGTCATCAGTTCAACGGCCTCATCGATATCGTTAACAAGATAAACCGAGAACAATCCCTCTTTCACCGCTTCCACGACTTCGGGAGAAAGCATCAGATTGGAATAATTCGCAGCCGGAATAACAACTCCCTGATCACCGTCAAGTCCCTTCACCCTGCACGTATGATAAAATCCTTCGATTTTCTGGTTGATCCCACCCACCGGCTGCACTTCTCCTTTCTGATTGACAGAACCGGAGACAGCCACCCCCTGGCGGAGAGGGACTTCGGCCAGGCTGGAAAGGATGGCCAGCAGTTCTGCCACGGAAGCACTGTCACCTTCCACACCGGAATAGCTTTGTTCAAAACAGATGCTGGCTGATAAACTCAGGGGCACTTTCTGTGCATAACGGTGACCGATGAAACCGCCGATGATGAGGACAGCTTTGTTGTAAATTTTACCGCTCAATTCGCTTTCTCTTTCAATATTGATAATTCCTTGCCGGCCCAGGAAGGTAGAGGCGGTGATACGGGTCGGGTACCCGAAGCGGTAGTCTCCCAGGTCCACAACGGAAAGGCCGTTGATCTGCCCTACGGCACTGCCCTCAACATCAAGGAGGATCTGCTCTTTCTCAACCAGTTCCTGAATCTTGTTCTCCAATTTGTTGGAACGATATATCTTTTCGGTGATGGCTTTCTGTACATGCCCACCCGACACCAGATCATCTCCCTCGACTCCCGCCCAGGCATCCGCTTCGTAGAGAATCTCGACTATGTCATTGAAGCGGGTACTTATTTTTTCCCTATCCTCCGCCAGCCTGGAGCCGTAATCTACCACACGAGCCACCGCTTCCCGATCAAAATGTTTCAGTTTTTCTTTCCGGCAGTGAGCCGAAATGAAGCTGGCCATCTTCGTCATGTTGACCCGATCCCTCTTCATTTCCACATCAAAATCCGCTTTGATCTTGAAAAGTTTACGAAAATCTTCATCATAGTGATAGAGTAGCTGGTAAATTAGCTGGCTGCCGATCATGATCACCTTGGTATTCAGAGGGATGGGCTCGGGTTTCAAGGTCGACATCGCTACCAACCCATATTGCTCGGCAATATTTTCTATGGTGATCTTTTTCGTTTTAAGAACCCTCTTGATCACTTCCCATGACTGTAAACTGTTCAGAACATCCAGCGCCTGCAAGATAAGGTACCCGCCATTTGCTCTATGCAGGGCTCCCCCCTTGATCATGGTAAAATCGGTCAACACCATCCCCATGCGGTTTTCATATTCCACCCGTCCGATCATGTTGTAATAGAAAGGGTTATGCTCGATCTCGACAGGGGCACCCTTCCGATCCTGATTGTCCACCAGGAGGTTGACCTTGTAGCGTATCTCGCGCTGCTTGCTCTGCCTGCCAAGCCAGGCCAGGGGCTCATGTGAACTATCCTCTTCATCGGCCCTGAAGATGCCGATATTGTTCAAAACATCCTCGCGAAAATCATGGAGATAATTCATGACCTTGGTATGATCCCTGTATTCCTCGTTCATCTCCTCGAAAAAATGCCCGATGGCCATGAGGGCAATCTCCCTGTCCATCTTCTTGATCTTCTTCCGCAGTTCTTTTTCGGCTCCCTGTATCTTTCTCAGTATCTCCAATGCTTTCAGCTGTACTTCATTTGACCTGGCCTCCAGCTCCTCTTTCGTTTCTTCAGGCAGTTTGTCATAGTCTTGCTCGCTTACCTGTTTATCATCAACGACAGGAACGGTCACAAAGCCGCTGCTCGTTTTTTTCAGCAAGAACCCTTTCTCGCTGGCTATCCGGTTCAATTTATCCATCAATGCCGTCCTGATATCCTGATATTCCTTTATGTATTCTGTTTTTTTTCGGTCATAATCCTCGCTGCTGAAAGCATTCGGAATGGCTTCTTTCAGTTCCGCAATAAAATTTTCCATGTTGCGGGCAAAGACTGCCCCCTCGCCAGCCGGAAAATTGAGGGCGATCGGTTCCTCTGGTTTTTTGAAATTGTAGACATAGCACCAGTCATCGGGAACATCTTCCCCGGCAGCAATTTCCTTGATCAGCGACCGGGCATAACTGTTCTTCCCCGTGCCCGTGATCCCGGAAATATAGATGTTATAACCATGCTGCTTTATTCTCAGGCCGAAATCCATCGCTTTTACCGCCCTCTCCTGTCCGATAATATCTTCGAGAGGGGGAACTTCCTCCGTGGTTTCAAATTCAAACTCCAGGGGATCACATAAAATATAAAGACCTTCCATCGGTACTTTTTTACCACCCATGTATAGCCGAGAATCTCCTTTCTTTCAGCATATTGATATTGTTTTTCTATTCGTTATCAACCGGGGATAATCCTTTATATTCCTTTTCTGACACAGTAACAGTTCAAAAAACATTCTTCGCAGCAGGGTTTCCGGGAAATACAGATAGAACGCCCATGGGCAATCAGCCGATGGTGAGTTGCGGACCATTGTTGGCGCGGAATGATCTCCATCAGCTCCCTTTCTACAGCAAGCGGCGTTTTCCCCGAGGCCAGCCCCAGGCGTTTTGACACCCTGAAAACATGGGTATCGACCGCAATGGCCGGTTTGTCAAATGCAACGCTGAGAACAACATTGGCGGTCTTCCGCCCCACACCGGGCAGGGAAATCAGTTCCTCCAGGGTCGATGGTATATTCCCGCCGTAGCGGGACTTGACCATCCCGGCCATCTTGACCAGGTTCCTGCTCTTGCTCCTGTAAAGCCCGCAGCTCTTGACCAGTTCCTCAACTTCCGGCACGCTGGCTCCGGCCATGGCATCGGGAGTCCCGAATGCGGCAAACAAAGCCGGCGTGATACGATTGACCTGCTCATCGGTGCTTCTGGCGGAAAGAATGACCGCCACCAGAAGCTGAAAAGGCGTATTGTAGTGCAGAGAGGTCCTTGCCCCGGGATAATGTTTTTTCAATAAATCCAGTATCCTCTTGATGTTGTCTTCCATGGCGGTTTACCTGACCTGTTTTTCAGATTCTTACAGCAAGGTGGAATTGTCTGATTCCTCCGGGCAAGCCGGACCAGCCGGCCGGCTCCTCAAAGCTTCTCTTTCTCCTCGATGGTGATCAACCCTTCTTCATGCAGGATAAGCAAGACATCGGTAAGATCTCTTCTTTTTTCAGGGGGAATCGTGTCCACAAAACGGTTGAGCTCTTCTTTTTCTACATGGCTTGTAACCTTTATTCCACCCACCTCGAAAGTTTTGGGCATGATGTAACCTCCATGGCGTTTTATTCTATTCTTGCCCTGAACAGAAGGATACTATCCTTCACCGTCAACGGTGATTTCAAATCTTCTCTTTCCCTCTTTGTACAGGTCATTTCCGTACATATCATTGACCACTATGGCCGGAAAATTTTTCACTTCCAAACGGTGGATGGCTTCAGGCCCGAGTTCGGGGAAAGCTATGATTTCGCTGGCGGTAATCTTGCGGGATAACAGCGCACCGCATCCGCCAATTGCTGCCAGGTAGACCCCCTTGTATCTGCAGAGGGCCTTTCTGACCTTTTCACTTCTGCTCCCTTTGCCGATACAGGCTTTCATGCCGTTGGCCAGCAGCAAAGGGGTGTAGACATCCATGCGGTTGCTCGTGGTGGGCCCCGCTGCACCGATGATCTGCCCCTCCCTGGCCGGAGATGGCCCACAATAATATACGATCTGCCCTTCCAGATGAAAAGGAAGAGCAGCCCCCTCCCCGAGAGCATCAACCATCTTCCTGTGGGCGGTATCCCTGGCCACGTAGATGATGCCGCTGACGTTGACCATGTCCCCTGATCTCAAAGCTGAAACATCATTCTCGCCGAGCGGGGCATGAATATTTTTGATGGCCATGGCCTGGCAGCCCCCTTCAATTTTAAATAACGAGGAAACATTCTTCAGATCACGATCTTCATATGCCTGCTGGCATGACAATCGATATTGACCGCCACGGGCAAGCTGGCTATATGGCAGGGATAGGTCAGAATATGAACAGCCAGGGCCGTAACCCTTCCGCCGAACCCCTGGGGGCCGATACCCAGGTTGTTTATCTTCTCGAGGATCTCTTCTTCCATCTCCGCATAGTAAGGATCAGGGTGCGGCTCACCCATCGATCTCAACAAGGCCTTCTTGGAAAGATAGGCCGCATATTCAAAGGTGCCTCCAATACCCACCCCCACGATTATCGGTGGGCAGGGGTTGGGGCCCGCTTCCTTTACATGATCGACAACAAAATTGACTACCCCCTCGCGGCCATCCGCGGGCTTCAGCATCCCCACCTTGCTCTGGTTCTCACTTCCCCCCCCCTTGGCCAGAAAAGTGATCTTCAGGCGGTCGCCGGCAACCGATTTGATATGAATTATGGCCGGTGTATTGTCACCGGTGTTTGACCTTCGCAAGGGATCTTCGACCATCGATTTCCGCAAATACCCTTCCGTGTACCCCTTTCTCACCCCTTCGTTGATAGCTTCTTCAAGGGTGGATCCGGTGATGACTGTATCCTCCCCCCACTCGACAAAAAAAACGGCAACCCCGGTATCCTGGCAAAGTGGAATGCGTTCTTCGCGGGCAATCACGGCATTTTCCAGAATCTGCTTCAAAACTGCTTTCCCGATTGGCGATTCTTCCCGGTCGGATGCTTTCTTCAACGCGTCGGCCAGCCGGGGGGCGATGATGATATTGGCTTCCTGGCACATCCTGGACACCCTGTTCACAACCAGTTCCGCTTGGATTTCTCTCATTGAATTCCGCTCCAGACATTGTATTCAAAAAACACTTCGGAACCTGATAACCGGGTGATCACACCATGCTTGAATCAAATCAATGATGGCAGAACCGCAGATGTCAAGATTCATCCAGAATCTTTCTTAGCAATTTGTTCACCATTTGAGGATTGGCTTTCCCTGCGGTGATTTTCATTACCTGACCGACCAGGAAACCCAGTGCCTTCTTTTTGCCGGCCCGGTAATCGTTGACTGATGAAGGGTTCTCGCTTACCACGGCGTTGACGATATTTTCTATTTCCTCTTCATCGGTTATCTGCAACAATCCTTCCGCTTCAACAACCTTGCGCGGTTTCTGTCCTGTCTTGAAACTCGTTTCCAGCACTTGTTTGGCGATCTTGCCGCTGATCAGGCCTTCATCAATCATGTTGAGAAGGTCGGCCAGATGCGAAGGTGAAAAATCGAGTTCCTCGATTTCCTTTCCTTCCGCTTTCACCAGGGCCGTGAAATCACCCATCAGCCAGTTGCTGACCGTCTTGGGATGGGGATACTCTTGCAAACATGCCTCGAAATATTCCGATAGAAAATAATTGCCGGTGATCACTTCAGCGTCATAGCGGGGAAGTTCATATTCTTCAATGTAACGGATAATCCTCTGCGGAGCGAACTCCGGAAGGGAAGAACGTGTTTCTTCAACATATGCCGCACTCAACTCAACCGGGGCAAGCTCGGGATCGGTGAAATAACGGTAGGATTCAATCTTGCTGCGCATGGCAACCGTTTTTTCATCCTCTTCGATCCATCTCCTCGTTTCGGAGATTACCTCCCCTCCCCCGTCGAGGATCTCCGCCTGGCGCCTGATCTCATACTCCAATGCCCTCTCCACGGCACGGAAAGAGTTCATGTTCTTCAACTCTGTCTTGACCCCCAATTTTTCCTGGCCAGGCAACCGCAAGGAAATATTGGCATCACAGCGCAAGCTTCCTTCTTCCATCTTGCAATCGGAGACACGGGCATACTGCAAGATGCTTTTCAACCTTTCCAGATAGCAGCGTGCTTCGGCCGGTGAACGCAGATCGGGCTCGGAGACTATCTCCACCAGGGGAACCCCCGCCCGGTTGAAATCCACCATGGAGCAATCACCCGCCGGGGAATGCACAAGTTTGCCGGCATCTTCTTCGATATGCACCCGGGTGATTCCGACAACCTTCTTCCCCATTTCCGGTCCTTCTATTTCCAGATGACCATGTTCACCTATGGGCTTGAAAAACTGGGTGGTCTGGTACCCCTTCGGGGTGTCAGGATAAAAATAGTTTTTCCGGTCAAAACGGCTACAAAGTGATATCTCGCAATTCAAAGCAAGGGCAGCCCTGAGGGCCTGGTCAACCGCACCGCCGTTGAGATGGGGAAGGGTACCCGGAAAACCAAGGCAGACCTCGCATACATTGGTATTCGGCTTGGACGAAAAATCGTTGGGGCAACCGCAGAACAGCTTGCTGCGGGTAAGCAATTCCACGTGAACTTCCAATCCAATCACAATTTCGTAACTCATTTTCGCTCCTCTTGAAATCGTATAATCAGTTTTCTTTCCAGCTGCCAATCTCCTTTTCCAGATCGGCTGCAAAATCGATCAGAAGGCAGTCAGCAGCAGACTTCCCCACCAGTTGGATGCCCTGCGGCATCCCCCCAATTGCACGGGCAGGAATGCTCACGGAAGGCATTCCGGCCATACTCACCGGCGCGCAGAATTCTTCCCTGCAGTAGTTTTCAATAAAAGGCTTTTTTTCATTCAGAAGGGGCGCCGCGGAACGCACCACGGGCAACAGGATCAAATCGCATCCATGCAGCGCTTCCGTAAAATCTTTTTTGACCAGGGTCCATACGCGAAGAGCCTGTTCATAATATTTCTCATGATTGTCACGGCCCAGCAAGAAAGCACCCAGGATAAAACGTCTCTTTGCCTCCTCACCGATACCCCGATCCCTGGTCTGCCGGTACCATTCTTCCAGATCGCCGCTGTCCGCATTGAATCCATAGCGGATACCATCATAACGGGACAGGTTGGAAAAGGATTCGGCGATGGTGATAACATGATAAGCCAGCAGTGCCGGGGCAAAATGGGGCAGGGAAACCTCCACCACCTCCACCCCCCGGGAAACAATCCCATCGAATATTCTGCGAAAAGAGGCCTGCTCGGGTTCCCCGGCCCCATCAAACAGTTGCCCGGGAAAACCTATTCTGGTTACCGTCCCTTCCTCCCCGGGAATCTGTTCATCGGCAAACACCGTTGAAGAATCACGGGGATCGAACCCGAACAAGGGGTCAAACAACAATTTGAAATCAGCCGCCTTCCTGGCAACAAAACTTATCTGGGACATCGAAGAAGCAGACGAAATCAAACCATAGCGCGAAATCGATCCCGGGGTCGGCCTGAACCCGGCAATGCCACAATACGAGGCGGAGATCCGCGCGGAACCGCCGCTATCCGAGGTAAGCCCCAGCATGGCCTGCCCGGAAGCAACCGCCGCGGCAGAACCGTCTCCGGCCGAGTATGACGTGTTCAAAGGGTTGCGGCTATGTGGATGAAGCGATTCCCCGCCTGTGCTGCCCATACCGAATTCGGTCATGCTGGCCTTCCCGATGACAACCGCCCCGGCTTCAAGTGATTTCTGCACCACCGTAGCCGTGTATGGAGCGGGAAAAGATGCTATGACCCTCGAGCCGGCTGCAGCGGGAACACCTTCAAGGCAGATGTCATCTCCCAGAACAATTGGCAATCCGGCCAGGGAGAGAGGATCGCCCTGTCCGGATATATCGCGATCCACCGCATCGGCCTGCTCCAGAGCTTTTTCAGCAGTTACGGTTGCAAATGCCTTTATTCCGTCATCAATTTCACCAGATCGCGCCAGGATCGCTTCGGTCAGTTCGCGCGCCTTGATTTTTTTTCCTTTTATGGCTTCCACCGCTTCACCGGCGGTCATCTCGAACAATTCCACTGTACAACCTCCGTATCAAGAAAATGTTACCCTGAAAATCAATCCCCGTATTCATTCAAGAATCGGCGGAACCCGGTAAAATCCTTCCTCAAAATTTGAAGCCGCCCGGTAAAATTTGTTGTTATCAACCCTGGCAGTGGCCACATCCTCACGCAACCTGTTGGTTCCTGTGAAATTGTACAGCGTGGGCTCCACCCCTTCAGTTTTTACAGCAAGAAGCGGCGCGATCCACTCTTCAAAGGTGCATATGTCTTCTCTTGCTTCTTGCAATCTATCCTCGCTCGGGGCCAACTTTGCCGCCTCGAACAAATTCCTGATCTCATCATCGCCGATGCTCAAAATCATCCCCCCCTGTACCAATGGTAAAACATGTGTATTATAACATACCCATTCGGTAAAAAAAAGAAAATGGCGGGCAAAAACCATGACAGAAAATGGCGCGCAAAAACCATGACAGACAATGCGGCGCACAACCTGTGTAGAAATTGTTTCTGTATTTGGTGTCCCCGTTCTCAAGAAAAAACAAAACAAATTTTGTGGTCATTCACCGGCTATATTCCCCACTTTGTGGTATTGACGAAGCTGGCGCCCCATGCATCCCTGATTGTTGAGGGCTTTGCAGTTGTAATTTGCTCAAGCAGAGAAACTTGAAAGCTATCATGAATGAAGAACTCCGGGGCGACGGGCCAGCAGCTCCATCATGATGCCACACAATTCCACCCCGACATTATCCCTGTTTTCCATTGTAACCGGCAGGACAATCACGTTTTCCATGGCTCTTATACGATCAAGAAAAGCGGTGGAACGCTTTTTGACCACCCCCAAAACCGGGAGTGAAGCGGACAAACATTTGAAAACCTGCTTTTGAAAGTTCAAAGCATTCGATTCGAAATAACCCAGCTCGTCCATAATGATCAGATCGATGTTCGATGACAGACTCTTTCTTAAAATATCAACCCCGAAGCCCTCAAAGGTTTCCGGAATGTCTTTCCAGCGGCCCTTTTCACCTTTTTTGGCCACAAAAAGCCGATTTACGGGAGAAACTTTTTCTTCATTCAGATCCTCCATGACGAAGCCATCGTGTTCGCCACCACTGTAATGACGGAGAGTTTTGAATCCCCCCGCTTTGAGACGCAGACCATCTACCGCCCGGTCGATGAGAGCACTCTTGCCTATCCGGATATCCCCGGTAAGAAAAATATTGCTGATGGTATCTCCCCCCTGTTCCCCGAACAGAGCCGTGACAGGCTCACAAGCCACGACCACAAAGTTACATTATATAGCCATCGGTTGGGCAACGTTTTTGGGTACCACGATCGGCAAACCATGATTGCATGTATAATCGGTGCGGATATTTTCACCGTAAACATGAGAAAGGAAACTATCCTGCAATACATGATCGGTACAACCCTCGGCCAGTATTTTCCCCCCATGTAAAAGGAAAACCTCGTCACAGTAATAGAGGGCCAGATTGGGATCATGCAAAGTAACCAGAACCGTAATGTTCAATTCTCTGGACAGCTGACGAACCAGATCCATGATCCTGTGTTGATTGGAAAAATCCAGATGGGAGTTGGGTTCATCCAGTAGCATGTAAGGGCTGTTTTGAAACAATGCCCTGGCCAGAAGGACCATCTGTCTTTCCCCGCTGGAAAGCATGTTGAACGGCCTTTTCATCAGGTACTTGATTCCTATCTGATCGAAAACTTTTTCCGCCCGCCTTCTTTCAGCAGCACCCGGTGCGCCCCATAAGGGGATCCGGGCCGCCTCCCCCATCAGAACGATTTCCTGTGAAGAATAGTCAAAAGTTATGACGGTACTCTGGGGTACCACGCTGACCAGGCGGGCAATATGGCGCCTGGAGAGCTTCGCCAGGTCTTTACCATCGATCTGGATGTTTCCTTCGATTGGCCTTATAATGGCATTGATACATCTTAAAAGGGTGGTTTTACCACAACCGTTTCTGCCCAGAAGGGCATAGATGCGGCCTTTTTGTATTTCCAGATCGATACCCTTCAATACAGTTTTGCTATCATAACCGGCTACAAGTTTGTTAACAAGAATGCTCAATTTTTCACGCCATCCCCTTTCTTTGACTTAAAATCAGATAACCCAGAAATGGTGCTCCAATCAAGGATGTAACAATGGAAATTGGAATCTCGGAACTCAGCAAGGAACGTGCAGCAGTGTCCATGAGGAGCATCAACGCTGCTCCCAGAAAAGCCGCGGTGACGATCAATTTTTTGTGCTCGGCACCCACGATGTAGCGAGCTATATGAGGAACGATAAGGCCAATCCAGCCGATGGTACCGCAGGTGGAAACGCTGACAGAAATCATCAACGCCGTGATAACGATATAGAAAATACGCCATTTGAAAATGTCCACCCCCAGCGACAAAGCTTGTTCATCTTCCTGGGACATCAGATTCAATTGCCAGCTGAAAATGGTCACCAGGGCTGTACAGATAACGGTAATCCCCAGAACCCCCCTGATAGAAGACCATGTGGTGGCCTGAAGGCTGCCCATGAGCCAGAAAACGATCTTCTGCAATTCATTGTAGGGTTCAGCAAGATACTTTATGATGGAGACCCCCGCTTGAAATATGGCCGAGATTACAATTCCGGCCAGTATAAGAACTGCAGCAGACCTGTCCCTGCTCCTCGAGGCCAGTATATAGGTACCTGCAACAGCCACGATACCAAATATAAAAGACGAAAAACGTATCCAGACGCTCAATGGAGGAAAAATGAGCAGAGCCAGAACCGCACCGAAACTTGCACCCGCAGTGGCCCCCAGCAGATCGGGAGAGGCCAGGGGATTGCGAAAAAGAGCTTGAAATACTGCTCCGGATACGGAAAGTGCCGCCCCCACGGCCAGGGCAAGCACTATGCGGGGCAGGCGTATACTGTATAACACATCCCACATTTCCGGGGCCAGAGGTTCCCGGTTGCCCGTCAACCCGGCCCCGGAGAGAAAATGCCTGGCGGCATCTACAATGGAAACAGGATAGCGCCCGGAATTCAAAGCGACGATGATGGAAACAACAAATACAATGATAATTATCAAAGGAACGGACCTCTTCATCTTATTCCTCCAAAGAAATGATCAAAGCTTGCCTCCAAGTTCGGTAAAGGTCCGGCCCATGTAATTAAGGTAAAACTCATCAGCAACTTCGGTCATGTCTATGTCCCGGTAGAGTTCCGGGTGCAATTTGGTAGCCATCCATTCAATTCCCAGAACACAGTGGGGTGCGGGGAAATCCCACCATCCGATATTGGATGGGAAAGGATATACCCTGTTGTTCTTGATGGCATTCACTGATTGAATTGCCGTATTTCCGAAAACATCTTCGGCCGCATACTGATCGAGGCTCGATCCCAGAAAAATGATATCGGGATTCCATTCGACCAGCTGTTCCGGAGAAATCTGCGCCCATCGGCCCACAACGTCTTCCGCCACATTGATTCCCCCGGCCATTTTGATCATCGTATCCTGCAGCATCTCACCGGTGGCAGCGGTATATATACTTTTGGGACCCGCAAAGAATACCCTGGGCCTCTCCCCGCGGGGTATTTTGTCCGTTCTGGTTTCCACCAGGTTGACAATTTCCTGGCAGGCCGCTATGTACTCTTCCGCTCTGTCTTCAACTTTCAAAGCTTTTCCCATGATACGGACTGCCTCGTAGCTCTCTTCCATGGTTTCACTTTTCAAAGCAATGAAAGGGATGCCAACCTCGGCCAGCTGTTCTATTTCCCTGGGATCGGTATCGACATAATTGAAGAACAAATCCACTTTCAATTTCATCAGTTCTTCCACGGATGCATTTTTGAAAAAGGGCAGAGCGGCAAATTCCGGATCAAGATCAGCCATGGCACGGCCGGCAGCATCAAACAACCCTTGATGTACCAATTTATCCTGCTCGCCCAAAGCAAATACCATTGTCCCCAGATGCCTCAGGGCAGCAATCCTTTCCACGTTTTCAGGAACCACCACCTTTCGTCCAAGCATATCGGTCAGTTCTACAGTGCCGGCAACATCCTGGCCTTCATCGTCCCCCTGCAGATCTTGATCCCCGCAACCGACAGCTGCAAACGGCATCAACATGAGGATCAGCAACAACAGATACAGAAAGTTTCTTCCATGGCAATTGTTTTTCATGATCATCCTCCCATTTAAGCTTCTTTGGATTTTTCAAGCATCATTGCAACGTCCCGTTTTTTTATCCCTGTTTGTCGCCGGCTACAGAATGGAGATAAAAAAAAAGAATATAAACAAAAAGCCGATTTTCTTTATATACAAGAAAACCGACTTGTGCATGATTGAATTTCCTTGTACATAGGGTAAGGCATATTCGTTTCCAAATTATACCCCGGCCAGCTCCCCGAGCTGACGGCATTGAATCCATAGGACCCATGTTCCCTTAGGTTCCAATGCTCGGAAATAAGACTATTCAATTTTCTGGCAATATGCCAAACAATCCGAAAATAAATATATCACAGGCCTGTCCGGGTGTCAAGGAATGATTTGTCCACCACTCCCAAACATGCCCTGGTCACGTTCCGGCAAGCGTGTCAATGACCTTTGATTCTGATGAATACGCCCCTTTTCTGTCGTTCCATCTCGACCAATCCTGCAGATAAAAGTTGGCGCAGATATTTCTGCACCTCCGCGGGTCGGGCACCGATGATGCGGGAAAGATCCTCGACGGTACAGGGCCTGCGCTGTAAAGTTTGCAGGATCGTATCAGCATAACCGGTATCAAAGGCAGGGGTTTTCGCTAGAGATGGTTCCTCTTCGATCAACTCAGCTTCACAGCCCAGTTGCTCGGCAATTTCCAACATCCTGTTCGGCGCGGCCTCCTTCACCCATGCCTCCGTTCCCGGTCGATCCAGCGTTCCCAGCTGAATCCGGTCCGGGTTGATTTTTTCCAGGGCTTTTTTGATCGCCGCCAGTTCCTCGTCAGTGTCATTCAGTCCGGGAACGATGAATACCTCCATGCATATTTCTCCCCTGTATTCGTGCCGCAGGGAAACCAGTCCGGAAATAACATCCTTGCAGTCAAGATCGGGATGGGGCCGGTTCAGTTTCCGGAATACCTCTTCCGATGCGGCATCAAGGGAAGGAACGATCAGGTCAATCTGATTGATCTGGTCGCGTGCCCGGGCGGAAGAAAAAAGCGTACCGTTGGTGAGAAGGCAGAGGGGATATTGCGGATAGCGTTCCTTGATGTGATCGACCACCCGGTCGATATGCTCGTGCAGCATGGGTTCCCCGGAACCGGCGAAAGTGATGTAGTCAAGTTCGGGATCACTCTTCAGGTAATGATCCAGCTCGGCAAGAACCGCTGCCACGGGAACATATTCCTTCCGGGTCATGGTCAGATCCGTGGTGCGGCCACATTCACAGTAAACACAATTCAGAGAACAGGTTTTGAACGGGACCAGGTCGATACCCAGCGACAGGCCCAGTCGCCGCGAAGGAACAGGGCCAAAAAGGTGTTGTTTTTTCAAGGGTACGTACCTCCTTGATGATTCAAACCGGAGCAAGTGATGATCCTGTCACTTTTACTATAACAGAACTTCCTATCTGTGTATATCAACATACCCGGGGAAACAGAAGGGCGGGATTTTTCGTTGACCTTTTTCCCATGGATGCTATAATCAAATATAGATATACGTGGGGACGTGGCTCAGGGGGAGAGCGCCTGACTCACATTCAGGAGGTCGGAGGTTCAAATCCTCTCGTCCCCACCATTTTTTCATGGAGCTGCCAGGCGACTGCTCACGATGTATAGAGCAGCATTATCCAGCCTGCAATAACAGATGATCCGGTCATGCGTTTCCAGTAAACCCGCCATGCAATCCCCGGTAACCCATTCTGCATCAGGCATACCATCCGAAGATTTGATTTTGGATCTGGAGGGCATGTAAATGTACGAATATATCGATGATATTCAGAAGCGTTTTTTTACCTGGTGCGATGATGCCGTGCAAGTCTACATTGACCGCGAGGGGGGCATGCTTGAACGATGGTGGCCGCGCAAGAGCCCGGAAGGCAATTATGAGCTGGTTTTTATTCTGTCGGCGGGTGACAATCCCGCACACAAACATGCTGTGCCAGTACCGGAAGACTATCATGAACTTCTTGAACGCGAGTATTTCATCAATCATCCCCCGGACGAAGAAAAGGAATGATCGAGTTTCCGCCAACGAGAAACCCCGAACAGGAGGCCCCGGCAATGTCAAAATTGGGCCAGAAAAGATTTCTGCTGGCAGCACTTATCTGCCTGTGCATGTTACTGCATTGCACCGTGGCAGTTGCCAACCCTGTATATGGCAATCTGAACGGGGATAACAAAACCGATACAGACAACGCCCTTCTTGAAGCCCATTTTATTGATGTGGGACAGGGAGACAGCATCCTGGTAATTGCACCTAACAGGAAGACCATATTGATTGATGCCGGAGACAGAAAGGAAAGCCAAACAGTGCTTTCCTATCTGGGCAAACAATTGATTGACAAAATCGACATCGTTATATCAACCCACCCCCATGCTGACCATATCGGGGGCTTGATAGGCATTCTTGATAAAATTACCGTAGGCCTGGTAATCGATTCGGGTTATCCACATACATCAAAGACATATGAAGACTACCTGACCAGAATAGAGCAAAAGGATATACCCTTCACTCTCGCCCGGTCAGGAGATGTGATTGACCTCGACCCATCAGTTTCGATAAGGATACTCCACCCCGGGAAAGGCAAAAAAATAGAAAGTTACGCAAAAGCGAACAACGCCTCCATCGTAATAGAAATGGTTCACGGCCAGGTTGGTTTTTTATTTACCGGTGATGCCGAGAAAGAAGCGGAATCGGAAATTCTTGAATGCAGCGATTTTTCCGGAATACAGATATTGAAAGTGGGCCACCATGGAAGCAGATCCTCTTCTTCCGATCAGTTCTTGCAAGTAGCCAACCCTTCGGTGGCTGTTATCATGTGCGGCGCGGGAAATCCCTACGGCCACCCGCACCAGGAAACACTGGATACTTTACAGAAAAGAAACATGGATATTTTCCGTACCGATCTCCACGGTGATATCGTTATCAGATCGGATGGTCAAACCTACACCGTTGAAACGGGTACTCCGCATGCATTCCCGGCAATAATAGAAATATTGAAATATATATGGGAGTGGTTTTGTAAAAATGTCCTGTCATGAATACACGGTAGATCGGATCGAAGAAGATTTGGCCGTCTTGCTCCTGCGCCGGGATGAGACTGTCAGGTA
This sequence comes from Bacillota bacterium, assembly GCA_012518215.1. Lineage (NCBI taxonomy): Bacteria > Bacillati > Bacillota > Bacillota bacterium. Next base: position 66,192 of record JAAYSV010000006.1, on the reverse strand, counting down.
TGATATCCCGCTTGAACAACTCCCCCCGGGGATAACCGAGGGGGACATACTGTTGGCCTGCATTGAAGAGGGCAATGTCGTCTCCGTCACCATGCTTGAAACGGAAAAAGTGAATCAGCAGGAGAAAATAAAAAGAAAAATTCAAAACTTGATAGACAGAAATAAACGGGGATAACGCCGGCCACGCATCTGTAAACCATCTGCCCGATTAGTTTGCAAACAAATGCTGCCGGCGCAAACCCCCATTCATGGTCTCGCTCTACCCTCGACCCTGTAGTAAAATGCTTCCAACGGCCTCTCCTTTCCACCGGAAAAATATTGAAAGAAATTATTTCAACGGCGGGAACATTCAGCTCCCGCCGTTGATTTACCCTGTTCCACAGCCTGCATGCAGATCTTATTTCTTGATACCGCAGAGGTACTTCACCAGGTTTTTACGATAATCGATATCATACTGGTTGCGGATGGCTATTTTTTCCATGATCGGGGAACCGCCACCATGCAACCCCCCTACCAGCGCCACCCCGCCGTACGACGAGCAGATCATGTCCGAGATGCCCCGGAAGAGCCGATGCTGGTCCTCGGCCGGGACGCCGTCTTTGCGCATGATGTATTTGTCCATCAACTCTTTCAACTCCGGTACAAAAAATTCGTCCTCCATGGGCAAGGTTGCCGGCAGACCGCCAGCCACGTCCGCCAGCGTCTCTATTTCATGATAGAGGCTGACCCCGGCATGATAACGTCCCACATTCGTATAGATGATATTGGGTATATGTGTGCCGGAAGCAGCCACCGTGGATTTAACGGAAGCAGCGATACCCGCGCTGTAAACCAGTTCACCCGTGGCGATCAGCTCGGAAAGTTTATCTTTTACATGGGAAGCTTCGGCAACGCCATTGTACTCGGCTACCAGAGCTGTTGCCCCCAGGATGATGTCCGTTATTGCCGGTTTGCAGCCGGTATAGCTGTGTCGGTGGAAAGTGGCGAAAAGCATTGCTGCAAAACTGGCAAAGAAAGTTTCCCCGCAAAGGAATACCCTCTCCCAGGGCACCAGGACATCGTCAAATATGGTGTATGAATCGGCCAGCCCGAAACGATGGGGTGTCTTGAGATATTTTCTCTCGCGAGGTGCAGCCACGCGGACGACCTGTTTTATCCCCTTGGTGTCAGCAGGAATGGAAAAAGCCACCGACCAGTCAACATCTTCCTCGGTCATCAACCGGGTCGGCACCACGATGATCTCGTCACTGTAAGGGGCGTTGGAATTGTGTGCCTTGCAACCTCTGACGATGATTCCTTTATTGTTTCTCTCTATTACCCGCAGGTAAAGGTCTGGATCACTCTGCTCGAACGGCCGCCTGGAACGATCCCCCTTGACATCGGATTGTGCACAGCAGCCGACCAGATCGTTTTTCTGAAAATATTTGATGAATTCCAGCAAGCGCGGATAATATTCAGTTCCGTAATTATCATCGGCATCCTTGGATACCACCGTGAGAGCATTCAATGCATCGATGCCCATGCAACGTTGTACACATCCCCCTGCTTTCTGACAGAGCAAACGCGTACATTCCTGTTTCTTGAGCAGGTCATCGGAACTCTGGTGGATATGGTTCAACCGGTGAATTTCCTCGCCGGTAAGATGGGAAGTTGCCGTTATCAAGCCCTGCAAATCTTTATCGCCAACCCGTTCATAGGTGTCGACGATAAGATCAAGACCCGGTTTCAGTGCCGGATGGTCACGGCCAACCACCTCCCCTCCCATATAGATATTGGGTTTCAACTTCTTTATCCTTTCGATATACTCCTCCGCCGAAATAATACCCATACAATTATCCTCCATTTCAATATTTTCACCGCTCAGGTGATTTTTTGTTGAAAAAAACCCGGTAATACTTGCCCCGGGGTAGCTTCCAGCGATACAAAACTCCCGGAACGGCAATAAACTTGTAATTACAGGGTTGCCGGAATCATTGCAGGGAAAATGTATTGTTCGTGTGTGCAAACATTGCAGAATTTACGTAGTGCATCCGGAGAAACAATATATTATATTGATCGATATCAACATAAATGCGAAACAGGCCACATTCCTACACCTGATCCTTTGCCCCCGCGGCCAATCCGGTGACCACGAACACCAGGGGCGCCAAAAATGTTACCCAGAAACCAGCCAGAAAATAACGGGCAAAACAGAGGGAGGGAACGGTTCCGGTAGTCGGTATCAATACTTTCAGGCCCGCCTGTATGGAGAGCAGCACAACAAGGCCGACAATCATCTTCAGCAGGTGCTGATAAAACTTGCCCCTGACATCAAATTTTATCGATTCCCTTTCCAGAAGATGCCCGAGGCAAATTCCGGCAAAAAAGCCCATCACCTTGGGAGGATCGGTCCCGGGTATCAGCATGGTTGATACAAAAAATATAATGATGAATATGACGAGTTGAACAAGAAAATTCACTCCGGGAGATATCTTGAATTGCCGTTCTGCCAGAAGACGGCCCCCCCATAGAAAAACCGCAACAAAGATGATTCCGAAGATAAGCCCACCGACTATATCGCCGGGAAAATGTACGCCGAGAAATATCCGTGACAGGCCCACCATAACGATCATGATAACCGACAAAAACCAGAACTTTTTGTTCCTGATGTTGGCGGCCAGATAAGCCCAGACAACGGTTATGGAAAGCGTGTGCCCGCTGGGGTAGGAAGAATTGGCCGGAGGGGTCACCCCTTCGATCATCGGCCTCGGTTCCATGAAATATCCTTTGAGCAGAAAAGAATAGATCCCGGAAACCAACAATGCCACCATCGTTCCGAATCCCAATGCCTTGTCGATACACCAGAAAAACAGAGCGATGGCGATGACGAGCCCTTGCTCGTCGCCCCAGAAAGTGATGAAGCGGAAGAAATATTCCACTGCCGGAACAGCAGTTCTAACATGAAAAGCTTTTACAAGATCATTGGATCGCAACGGATCCCAGTAAAGATAAAGGATGATGCCCAGAGCAACTACCAGGGCCAGGCAACCCCATCTGCAGATGCGCTCCATCTCCCACTTTTCAGAAAAATAATGACGTTTCCCGGAAGCAGTTTTCATACCATCTTTCCTTTCACTTCAATTTAACATTTCCAATAATTCTTCCTCACCGATAATTCTGATGCCATAACTTCCCGCCCGCTCCAGTTTGGATCCCGGTTTATCACCCGCTACCAGAAAGTTGGTTTTTTTACTCAGGGTATTGGTCACCCGCCCTCCCTTTTCTTCAACCAGGCGCTTTGCTTCTTCCCGGGAAAGGGAGGGCAAGGTTCCGGTAAACACAAAGATCTTTCCCTCAAGCTCTGATGCCGCCAATGGGAGCGAGGGTTCCTTGAAATTGACACCTGCCGTTTTCATCCTCTCCAGGAGGTCACGGGTTTCTTCCTGGGCAAAATATGCATTCACCGCCATCGCTATCTTGGGGCCAACTTCATCAATCGAAGCCACCCTGTCAATGGATGCAGCCGCCAGGAGATCCATATCCCGAAAATTCTCGGAGAGGATCCGGGCCACCCTCTCACCGACAAAACGGATTCCAAGACCATGGAGGAGGCGATGCATGGGGTTCCCCTTGCTCTTCTCGATCGCTTCCAGCAGGTTCATGCTCGACTTCTCCGCCATACGTTCCAGATCCAGAAGTTCCGATTTCTTCTCCTTCAAATAATAAAGATCACCGACATCCTTGACCAATTTGGACTGCAGAAGATTGTAAGCCACGGCGGGGCCCAGTCCCTCGATGTCCATTGCCGATCTTGAAGCAAAATGGACGATACGCTCCAGAACCTGGGCCGGACAGGATGGGTTCAGGCAGCGCCAGGCCGCCTCCTCCGGCAATCTTTTCAAGGGTGTTCCGCAGGAGGGGCATCTTGATGGCATATCGAATTTGACTTCATCCCCGGAACGTTTTTCTTTCAAAACCCTCACCACCTCGGGAATGATGTCCCCGGCCTTGCGCACAATAACCGTGTCCCCGATCAGTATTTCCTTGCTGCGCAGATAATCTTCATTGTGAAGGCTGGCTCTCTGTACCGTTGAACCGGCAAGCAAAACTGGCTCAAGAATGGCCACGGGAGTGATGGCCCCGGTTCGGCCGACGTTGACCACGATATCGATGATTCGGGTGGATATCTCCTCTGCCGGGAACTTGTAGGCAATAGCCCAGCGCGGGCTTCTTGAGGTGTTACCAAGTATGTCCTGGGATGCGATGGAATTAACTTTGACCACGATCCCATCGATATCATAGGGCAGGATGTTTTTCAGCTCCTGCCAGCGACTGCAGTAGGCAATCACCTCTTCTATCTCCTCGCAGTATAATCGGTATGGATTGACCGGAAATCTTAGGTCTTCCAGGAATTGCAGCAATTCCAGATGTGTGGGCAATGCAATGTCATACCCGACAGCCCCGTAAACGAATATCTTCAGGGGCCTCCGAGCCGCAATACGCGGATCCAGCTGCCGCAGCGAACCGGCAGCCGCGTTGCGCGGGTTGGCAAAAAGGGGCAGATCCTGTTCCGATCGTTCATGATTCAAACGATTAAAATCATTCCGATCGATGAATACCTCCCCCCTCACCTCAATGCTTACCGGTTGCGGAAGACGGAGCGGAACTTGCCGCACGGTCTTGATATTGGCGGTAATGTCTTCTCCCTGGAAACCGTTGCCGCGCGTGGCACCACGAACCAGCCGACCTTCTTCATAGCGCAGAGATACCGCCAACCCATCGATCTTGAGTTCCGTTGCATAGCCGATGCCGGAAGAGTCCTCCCCCTGCATGGCCCGCCGGTTGAAATCATACAATTCGGAAAACCCGAAAGCATTGTCAAGGCTTAGCATGGGAACGGTATGTTCTACCGTGGAAAAATAGGGCAGCGGCTGGCCACCGATACGCTCGGTGGGTGAATCCGGCGTTTTTAGATGCGGATAATTTTTCTCAAGATCGCCGAGTTCGCGCATCAGAAGATCATATTCCCCATCGGTAATCACTGGATTGTCAAGAACATAATAACGATGAGCATGCTCTTCTATCCGGGACACAAGTTTTTGCATACGACTGCTGATTTCTTCGTCTTTTGACAACACTGATTACCCCCTTGGTTGAAAATACTCTGCCCGCTTTGAATGATAATATTCCCCGATACCCTTCCACGGAACCCATCCCAGAATCTTTCAAGCCGCGGAGTAATTCCCCGCGCAACCTCGCCCGCCGTCCTTACCCGAGTTATCAACCGGGTAAAAATTTTACTATCCAGACGGCAGAGCATGATCAGAATTCTATTCCTTTCCTCATCCTTGTTCCATCGGCGTAAGGGTGCTTGACTTCCTTGATTTCACTGACAATATCAGCGATGGCAATGATTTCCGGTGGTGCATTCCTTCCTGTCAATATCACATCCACATTCGCCGTTTTTTGTTTCAGCATCTCCAGCACCTCGCCCGTGGAGATGAGGTTGTAATCCATAGCAACATTTATCTCATCCAGAACAACCAGGTCGTATTCATGGCCAAGCAATGCTTCACGGGCCATGGCCAACCCTTCCCGGGCCATCTTTACATCAACAGTGTCGGGATTGTTACTGTCCACAAAGTTATCGCGACCTGCTTTGACTATTTTCAATCCGGCCATTTTTTGCAGGGCATTGAATTCTCCATACTCGCGTCCCTTCATGAAGTGTATCATGAAAACACGGTAACCGTGGCCAAGTGCTCTCATGGCCTGTCCGATTGCCGCAGTAGTTTTCCCCTTGCCGTCACCGGTGTTGACCATGATCAACCCCGCCGGGCTGTTTTTGTCGCCACCCATCAGCATCCCCCTCCCATTTTACCAGATTTCAACCCGGTTTGCCTGCCATCAACCTTTGATGAGATACCTGGATATGACCATCCTCTGTACCTCGGAAGTGCCTTCATATATTTCCGTGATCTTGGCATCGCGCATGAAACGTTCCACCGGGTAATCACGCGTATAACCATAACCGCCAAAGATCTGAACCGCCTTGGTGGTAACCTCCATCGCCGTTTCGGAAGCAAAGAGCTTGGCCATGGAGGAAGCTTTTCCATAAGGCATACCGGCGCTTTCCAGAAAAGCGGCCTTGTAGGTCAGCAAGCGGGAAGCCTCGATCTTGGTGGCGCAGTCGGCAAGCATGAACCCTATGCCTTGAAAGTTTGCGATGGGTTGCCCGAACTGTTCTCTTTGCCGGGCATAATCAAGAGCTGCATCCAGCGCCCCCTGGGCAATTCCCACCGCCTGCGCGGCAATACCGTTTCGCCCACCATCGAGAACAGCCATGGCAATTTTGAAACCTTCACCTTCCTGCCCGAGTAGATTCTCCCTGGGAATGCGGCAATTATCGAAGATTGTTTCAAGAGTCGGTGAGGCGCGCAAGCCCATTTTGTTTTCCTTCTTGCCAAAAGTGAAGCCCGGGGTATCCTTCTCCACGATGAAAGCGCTTATTCCTCTCGATTTCTTTTCCGGCGAGGTCATGGCAAAGACCACGTATATTTCTGCACTCCCGGCATTGCTGATGAAAATCTTGGTACCGTTCAAAACATATTCATCGCCGTCCAGAACCGCCGTGGTCTTCTGAGCGCCCGCATCCGTACCGGCCAGTTGTTCGGTCAAAGCAAAGGCCCCCAGCTTCTCACCCAGGGCCAGCGGCTTCAGATATTTCTGTTTCTGTTCCTCATTGCCAAACTTGAAGATCGGCCAGCTGCAGAGGGAAACATGGGCAGACAGGGTCGTTCCTGCCGCAGCCTCCACCCGGGAAAGCTCCTCCACGGCAATCACATAGCTGAGGTAATCGGCACCCTCTCCGCCATATTCTTCAGGCCAGGGTATTCCGGTGATCCCTATCTCCCCCATCTTGTCAAACAATTCGCGGGAAAACTCCTCCTTTTCATCCCGTTCCGCAGCACCCGGTTCCACTTCATTTTCGGCAAATTCCCTGATCATCTTCCTCATCATTTCGTGTTCTTCGGATAGTTTGAAATCCATTGCTTTTTCCTCCTTGCTTTTACATTGATCTTATCTTTTTCAACCGCAGGCACAGGTTGCACGAAGGTGCACCCCGCCGCATCTCGCCGGATCAAACCAATTGGCTATGTCTGTTTATTCAATTCCCGCGCAATCACCATCCTCTGTATCTGGTTTGTCCCTTCATATATCTGGGTGACCTTGGCATCACGGAAATACCGTTCCACCGGATATTCTGTAGTTGCCCCCCGTGCTCCCATGAGGGATATGGCCCTGGAGGAGGCATCCATGGCCAGGTCGGTTGCATATACCTTGGCCATCGAAGCTTCCTTGGTACATGGATAACCTTGCCCCTTCAACCATGCCGCCCTGTAAACCAGAAGCCTCGCCGCTTCCAGGCGGGTATGAAGGTCCGCCAGTACAAAAGCCACCCCCTGAAAATCAGTCAGGGCCCTGCCAAACTGTCTTCGCTCCCGCGTGTATTCCAGGGCACAATCGATGGCAGCTGAAGCGATTCCCAGCCCCTGCGCCGCTATTCCGATACGCCCCCCGTCAAGCAACGAAAGCGCTATCTTGAAACCCTCGCCCTCGTCCCCCAGCCGGCTTTCGAGCGGTACCTTCGCATCCTCCATGAGCAACTCGACGGTCACCGACCCATTCATGCCCATCTTTTTTTCCTTCTTGCCGATGATCATGCCAGGGGTATCCTTCTCCACCAGGAAAGCGGTTATGCCCTTGCGCCCCTGTTCCCTGTCGACGGTGGCAAACACGGTGTAAACATCCGCCTCACCCCCGCTGGTTATGAACAACTTGCTGCCGTTGAGATAATAATACCCGCCCCGGCGTTCCGCCGTGGTGGCAATAGCGGAGGGATCCGATCCCGCCCCCGCCTCCGTCAGGGCGAAAGCAGCCAACCATTTGCCCCGAGCCAGAAGAGGGAGGTAACGTTCCTTCTGCCCGGGTGTGCCGAACATCAAGATGGGAAAGGTGCCCACGGAGGTGTGAACCGCCAGGATAACACCGGTTGAAGCACAGGTCGCTGAAATCTCTTCGATCAGAAATATATAGCTCAAAAAATCGGCCCCTTCCCCGCCCCATTCCCTGGGTATGGGCAGACCCATATATCCCCTTTTCGCCATGTGCTCTATGTTTTCCCGGGGAAATCGACATTCGCTGTCGGTCCTCTTTGACAGGGGTGCAATCTTTTCCCGGGCAAACTTCTTGAACTCCGCACGCCTTCCGGCTTCCGCTCCGGTAAAACTGAAATCCACTGCCGTACCTCTCCTTTGCTTCTACTCCTCTATCCCGGCACCCTCACTATCGTGGCTTCCCCCTGTGCCGCACCGCTGCAGATGGTGGCCAGGCCATATCCCCCTCCCCGACGCCGCAACGAAGCCAGCAATGTCATCAAAATACGTGTTCCGCTGGCACCGATAGGATGCCCGATAGCCACGGCCCCACCGTTAATGTTCACCTTCTCCTCGTCCCAATCCCCAAGACGGATACAGGTACGAGCGACAGCAGCAAAAGCTTCGTTCACTTCTATCAGATCAAGGTCTTCCTTTCCCAGTCCCGCTTTTTTCAATGCCTTGCGGGCAGCGTGGAAAGGGACCGTGGAGATCTGTGTGGGATCGGCGGAGGCAACCCCGGAAGAGATCAATTCGGCCAGAATTTCGACACCCAGCTCGTTGGCTTTTTCTTCAGACATCACCACTACAGCAGAGGCACCATCGCTGATCGGGGGTGCATTTCCGGCCGTGATAAACCCTTCTTTCTCGAAAACCGGGTGGAGGCGGGCCAATTTTTCATAGCTTGTGTCCACCCGGGGCAGCTCGTCTTTATCAAATATTTTTACACCTTTCTTCTGCACAACCTCGACCGGAATGATCTCATCCTCGAAGTAACCCTTCTCCATGGCCCGGATGGCAAGTTGATGACTCCGCAAAGACCACAGATCGGCCTCCTCCCTCGTCACCCCATGTTCCGCGGGTACCCTTCCTCCATGGACCCCCATGTGGACATCGTAAACCGGGCACCAGAGACCGTCTTTGATCATCGCATCAACCAGCAGACCATTTCCCATGCGGTATCCTTCGCGCCCCTTCTCCACAAGATAGGGCGCAGCGCTCATATTTTCCATGCCACCGGCGACAATAATCTCCGCTTCCCCCGAATGAATCATCATCGCTGCAAGGTTTACAGCCCTCAAACTTGATGCACAGACCTTGTTGATCGTATCGGAAGGGACTTCCGGGGAAAGCCCCGCCTTTATCGTGGATTGCCTCGAGGGTATCTGCCCCGTGCCAGCTTGAACGACCATGCCCAGCAGCACGTAATCGACCATTTCCGGCGCTACCCCTGCTTTTTCCAGTGCTCCTTTGATGACCAATGCTCCAAGTTCGGTGGCCGGCACCGAGGACAATGAACCCAGGAAACGCCCGAAAGGAGTGCGCGACCAACCGGTAATAACAACTTTTGACAAATTTATCACCCTGTTTCGGAATAATTCAAACAATTGTAGGAATTCGTGAAAAGAGGCAACAATTCCTGCCTTTTTTATCGGCTTTGCCTTCTTTAGATTGGAAGAGGTATTTGTTTTCGAGGTTCAAACCGGGGTCCTGTCCGAAAAGGCGTAAATTTCAGATCCTCGGTCGTAATCCAACCACACTTCCTGCCCATCCGGCAATATCAGCAGGCCGCTTCCGTGCCTGCAGCCATCTCTGAAACTTCCCTTGTAGATGGTGCCACAGGGCCAGACCATCCGTCCGCTACCCTGCATCAGCCCATAAAAGAGGGGGCCGACGTACGTTACCATCATCCTGCAGTGCCGATCACCGTACTGCAGCCTCAACTCGCCCCGGATATCATGCGGGGTTCCTGTAAACCTATCGACCGCCCCGCGATAGAAACCTGCTGACTTTTCCAGCCGGTACCAGCCCCTGGAATCGGGTGAGGCAGAGCCCCCCGAAAGAATCCTGTAACCTTTGCAAGCAACTGTCGTTGACTCCCCTGCCATCCACTTTCTGATCATTGACACTCTCCCCCGTCCAGCGCCAAACATTGGGCGAATAAAACCTTCATCTTCGAAAGCCGATCCCGGCAAGCTGATTCCATGCCCGTCAACTAATTGATATGAATGGCCGCGCTCCAAATATCACTATTTGTCAGCCAATCTCGAGCAAAACAGAATGCCCTCCCCGGCCGGGTATTCCATCTTCCGATTGGCCTTGCCTTGCTGCTGGAGGGAAGGAGAGGGAGGCGTCTGCCCCCGCCGCGCCCCGGAAAATAATTGTTCGTTCCGCTCAAGATTCCGCGCCGTGCCCGGAACGACAGGGGAAATGTGTTCGTCATGAAAGGTGTAAAGGGGGCAGATTCCGAAGGGGAAGATCAAGGAACCCGTAATTTCACGCACTTCCCGCACCGAAAAATAATTCTCCCGGTGCCAGAATGGAAGAACAAAGTTTTTCAACAATGATTATGAAAATCAATGGGGTTAATCTACTTTCATAGCGATGACAGGAAGAAAGGATTTGTAAAGGGGAAGAGAAAACTCCGGTGCCAGGGGACTGGTCACCGGGTGAGTACGAAAATCGGAATCAATGAGCGAACCTTGACACAAACAGGGGAGCAGACGCCGCCGGCAGAATTGTTTTCCGGAGCAGGCATCGGGCCAAAACAAGATGAGTTTGCGCCAGAAAGTTTCCCGGTTTGTTATTTTCTCCCCGCTCAACAACATCAATTGTATGCCGTTTTGCAGTATTATCATTTCAAAGCGCGGTGGGCTATGTCTCGCCGGTAGTAGGCTCCTTCAAATTTGATCTTCTCCACGATGGAGTAAGCTCTGTCAACCGCACTTTGCAGGTCCCGGCTCCAGGAAGTGATGCCGAGGACTCTTCCCCCCGCCGTCAATATTTTTCCCGCCTTTGCAACGGTGCCCGCGTGGAATACTACCGCATGAGGATCGGAAACCGATTCTTCCAGGCCGCTGATTATTTTCCCCTGCTGATATGCTCCGGGATAGCCGCCGGAGGCCATCACCACACAGACGGCAACTTCGTTTCTCCATTTCCAATCCGCAACGAGATTCCCCCCGGCGGCCGTGAACAGAACCGAGGCCAGGTCATCATCAAGGAGGGGCAGGATAGCCTGTGCCTCCGGGTCCCCGAAACGAACGTTGAATTCCAGTATGCGAGGGCCCTCCGCGGTAACCATCAGCCCGGCATAGATCACACCCCGGTAAAGCAGACCCCTCTTGCGCATCCCCTCCAGAAGAGGTTGGAAAACGTTTTCCTCGACAGAGCTGACCATCTCCCCGGTCATCACCGGAGCCGGAGCATAGGCACCCATGCCGCCGGTATTGGGCCCCGTGTCACCTTCACCAACCGCTTTGTGATCCTGGGAGGAAGGCATGGTCAGGAATGATTTCCCATCGGTCAGGGCGAGCAACGTTGCCTCCTCCCCTTCAAGCCTTTCCTCGATGATAACTTTATTTCCGGCATCCCCAAAGATTCTATCGAGCATGATCTGCCGAAGTGCCGATTCCGCCTCATCGGGACCATCGGTCACAAAAACTCCTTTGCCGGCAGCCAGGCCGTCAGCTTTTACAACCACCCTGGAGCGACTTTCCCTCGCAAATTTCCTTGCCCTGTCGAAACTTTCAAAAACCTCAAAATCGGCCGTGGGGATACCACATTCGGCCATGAATTCCTTGGCCCAGGATTTGCTGCCCTCCAGGAGTGAAGCTTTCCTTTCCGGCCCCATGACAGTCAAACCCCTGTCCATGAAATGATCCACGATCCCTGCAACCAGAGGTGCTTCCGGACCCACCACGGTCAGGTCGATCCCCCGGTTGTGGGCCAGCCCGGCCAGAGCGGGCAAGTCTTCCGGATCCATGGCATGGCATTCGGCCAGCGCGGCAATGCCGGCGTTGCCGGGAACACAATGGATTGCATCCACCTGCGGGCTTCGGGAGAGACTCCAGACCAGGGCATGTTCCCTTCCCCCGCCACCGATAACCATTATACGCATGACACTCTTCCCTCCAGAATATGAATCCATTTTTTATCTATCAGGCAACCATAAATAAAAATAAAGGCTAATGTTTAAAATATCTTCTCCCCGTGAAGACCATGGCTATCCCATGTTTGTTGCAGGCCTCGATCGATTCCCGGTCTTTGAGGGACCCCCCCGGCTGGACGATTGCTTTAATTCCCGCTTTGGCTGCCTCTTCCACGGTGTCGGGAAATGGGAAAAATGCATCGGAAGCCATCACCGCACCCGCGGCTTTCTTGCCGGCCTGCTCGAGGGCAATACGCGCCGCCCCTATCCGGCTCATCTGGCCTGCTCCGATTCCCAGGGTCTGCTTTCCGGTGCCGATGACAATGGCATTGGACTTGACATGTTTGGCCACTTTAAGGTTGAACACCAATGCTTCCCGTTCCCCGGACGTTGGAACGGATCCGGTTACCGTTTTCCAGTCCCGGCTTTCGATGGCTGCTGTATCTTTCTCCTGCACGAGCAACCCCCCGGAGACCTTTTTGTAATCCATGATCGGCCCATGTTGAATGAAATTGCCAGGTGGTATTGTCAACAGGCGCACCCCGGGGTTTTGCTTGAATACTTCCAGTGCTTCCGGCGTGAATGAAGGAGCAACCACCACCTCCAAAAATATTTCGGCCATCATCCGTGCCGCATCTTCGTCCACTTCTCTGTTCACGGCCACGATCCCCCCGAATATGGAGACAGGATCGGCATCGTGTGCCCTCCGGTATGCTTCGGCAACATCTTCTCCCCCTCCCACACCACAGGGGTTGGCATGTTTTACAGCCACCACGGCAATATCCTCAAATTCCTGCACGAGTCCCCAGGCCGCATCAAGATCATTGATGTTGTTGAATGAAAGCTCCTTGCCCTGCCACTGCCTGGCAGAGGCAATCGTATTTCCCCTCGCTGCACCACCGGCGTCGATATAGAATGCCGCCTTCTGCTGCGGGTTTTCGCCGTATCGCAGATCCTGCTTTTTCAAGAAAGGCATTGTCTGTCGATGCGGGAAAAACCCTTTCTTGCCTTCACACCGGGAAAGGTAACCGGAGATAAAAGAATCATATTCTGCCGTGTGTGAAAATGCCTCCACGGACAGGGCGAAACGCAATTCCGGACTTGCATCTCCATACCTGTCGAGGTCCATCAGCACATCCCTGTATCTTTCGGGATTGACGACCACGATCACATCCCTGTAATTTTTGGCCGCAGCACGCACCATGGTCGGCCCGCCAATATCTATGTTTTCTATGGCCTCCTCCAGGGTGACACCCTCCCTGGAGATTGTCTGCACGAAGGGATAAAGATTTACCACGACCATATCTATGTAATCTATGTTGTGCATTTCGATTTCCCGACAATGTTCCTGTTGCTCGCGCCGGGCAAGGATCCCGCCGTGTATGCGAGGATGCAGGGTTTTGACCCTTCCCCCCAGGATTTCGGGAAAATCGGTGACTTCACTTACTTTCTTGACCGGCAAGCCATCATCGGCCAGCAACGCGGCCGTCCCTCCCGTGGAGATGATCTTCCATCCTTTCCGATGCAGTTCCCGGGCAAAATCGCAAATTCCACCCTTGTCGGATACGCTGATCAGTGCAATTCTATCTTTGCTTTTCATGAATGACACACCTTCTCCCTTCAATCTCGATCATGTCGCGACAATAAAGGTCAATAGCCCGGATGTAAGCCCGGTGTTCGACCGAATGTATCCTCTGTTGCAGTGTTTCCAAAGTATCATCCTGCAATACAACCACGCTGTCCTGGATGATGATGGGCCCTGTATCCAGACCTTCATCCACAAAATGGACCGTGCAACCGGTAATCTTCACCCCATGTTCAATCGCCTGCTTCACACCATCGCAACCCGGGAAGGAAGGCAACAGGGAAGGATGGATATTCATGATCTTTCCCCGGAAAATATCGATCATCGTTGCCGAGAGCAATCTCATGAAACCGGCCAGGACCACCAGGTCCACATCTTCTTCTTGCAGTACGGAAACCAGGGCAGAATCATAATCTTCCCTTTCCCGATATCCTGCGGGATCGATAAATAAAGCCTTGATGTTTTTTTTCCTTGCCCGCACCAGGGCCCTGGCTTCATGCCGATCGGATATCACGAGGACAACCTTTCCTGTTATCTCGCCCTTGTCGACAGCATCCATGATCGCCTGCAAATTGGTTCCCTCTCCGGAGGCGAGAACCGCAATATTTTTCAAACAGATCATCCCCTTGAATATCTATTATTTTCAAAAAAGCCGGCAACAACACTTGCATCCATTTTTGACGTTTTTGCAGTAGATGAAAAATTGACTGGCAATGTCGAGGCCATGCCGGGCCATGGGGCATACCGGAATACAGGTTTCCGCCATTTTTCAGAACTCAGGCAAAAATCACTTTCCTGCCTACGTCACCTTTTTCGCCCGTAACCTCACCGATAATCCATGTCCTGTTGGTGGTATTCTGCTGCAGGGCCTCCTGTATTTCCGGTGCATCCTGCGGGGAAACGATCAATACAAAACCGATGCCCATGTTGAAAACACGGTACATCTCCTCCATATCGATACCCCCCTGCTCACGTATAAAGTCGAATATCCCGGGCCTCTCCCATCTGTCAGTGCAAAGGCGAATGTTCAATCCTGCAGGGAGTATCCTGGCAAGGTTTCCGGGCAGCCCCCCGCCGGTGATATGCGCCATCCCCCCGATTGCAAATCTGTCCAGCAGGGGCAACACCGCCGGGACGTATATCTCGGTCGGTTTGAGCAACTCCGTTCCAAGAATGGCTTCCCTGCCGTCCTCGCCCTTGTAAGGCATTCTGGTATCCAGGGGAATATTTTTGATTTCCAGAACCTTTCTGACCAGTGAGAATCCATTGCTGTGCACCCCGGAAGATGCTATCCCCAGCAGAAGATGTCCCGATTCGATGGCGGAACCATCCACGATCCGTTCCCTCTCCACCACCCCGACGGCAAATCCGGCCAGGTCGTACTCATCCGGCGGATAAAAACCGGGCATCTCCGCCGTCTCCCCACCCAGCAGGGCACAACCGGCCTTCCGGCATCCGGCCACCACTCCGGCCACGATCCGGGCTACCTGTTTCGGCTTCAATTCCCCGACAGCAAGATAATCCAGAAAAAAAAGCGGCTCTGCACCCTGGACAAGGATATCGTTGACGCACATGGCCACACAATCCTCACCGACGGTATCATGCCTGTTCATCTCGAATGCCAGTTTCAACTTTGTTCCCACACCATCGGTTCCCGACACCAGAACCGGTTCACGGTATTTCTTCGTATCAAGGGCAAAAAGGCCGGCGAACCCCCCTATTCCATGCATGACTTCGTCACGGTCGGCCTTTCTCACCAGATTTCTTATTTCATCCACAACCCGGTCAGCCGCGGCCAGGTTCACGCCAGATTTCCTGTAATCTATCTTTTCGGGCATCTTCGTTGATCCTCCTGTGGATTTGTCCGGTAAATATTTACAGCCAAATAAAAACCCTCCCCGATGAACATGGGGAGGGTTTCGATCCCGTCCACCCCGGAGCTTTTCGGCTACGCTTCTACTTCATGAACAGGGGCGCGAAGACCAGGGCGACAATGCTCATCAGCTTGATAAGAATGTTCATCGACGGCCCCGATGTGTCTTTGAACGGGTCGCCGACCGTGTCTCCCACAACGGCAGCTTTATGTGCTTCGCTACCTTTGCCTCCATGCTCGCCTGACTCGATGTATTTTTTGGCATTATCCCAGGCTCCGCCGGCATTGGCCATGAATATGGCCAGCAAAACCCCGGTAACGAGGGAACCGGCCAGAAGCCCACCCAGCGCCTCCGGGCCCAGGAAAGGAATCACTCCCACCGCAATGGGAACAACCACGGCTGCCACACCCGGAATGATCATCTGTTTCAGGGCTGCCTTGGTGCTTATATCTACACAACGTGCATATTCAGGTTTTGCCTTTCCATCCATCAGGCCGGGTATCTCCCGGAACTGCCTCCGGATTTCTTCGATAAGCATTCCGGCAGCTTTACCCACGGCATCCATAGTATGAGCCGCAAAGAAGAAAGTAATAACCCCGCCGATCAGCAACCCCGCGATCACGCTGGCATTGGTTATATCGATCCGTTCCAGGCCTGCGACCTGGGTATAAGCGGTAAAAAGTGCAAGAGCCGTAAGCGCTGCCGAACCGATGGCAAACCCCTTGCCAATAGCCGCGGTTGTATTGCCCAGCGAGTCCAGTTCATCCGTCACCTTGCGCACTTCCGGTTCAAGTTCTGCCATCTCCGCAATACCCCCGGCGTTGTCCGCCACGGGGCCGTAGGCATCAACAGCCACCGTCATGCCCACCGTGGAAAGCATACCCACAGCAGCAATGGCAATTCCGTATATACCCGCCAGATGATATGATACCAATATGGCGACGACGATGGCCAGAACGGGCAGCACCGTACTTCTCATACCGATGGCCAGGCCGCCGATGATGTTGGTCGCTGTACCGGTTTCCGAAGCCTGGGCGATATTTTTAACCGGCTTGAAGTGATCGGATGTGTAATATTCGGTCAGCCGGCCAATAATGATCCCGGCCAGAAGACCGGATAGAATAGCCCAGAAAACATTCAGATCACCCAGCAAATTGATAGTTAGAAAATAAGATGCCACCACCACGATGATTGCACTGACAATAACGCCACGGTCAAGGACCGCACCGAGGCGCACCCCTTCCCTCGCCCGTACGAAAAAGAATCCGACCAGGGAAGCAAGTATCCCTACAGAAGCTACCAGAAGCGGCAGCAGGACTGCCTGCATGGACAAACCCTGGTTCGCATAGACGACCACTCCCAGGGTCATCGTGGCTATCAGGGAGCCCACGTATGATTCAAAAAGGTCGGCGCCCATCCCGGCCACATCACCTACATTGTCCCCCACGTTGTCAGCAATGACACCGGCGTTGCGAGGATCATCTTCAGGTATCCCCGCCTCTATTTTACCCACCAGGTCCGAACCCACGTCGGCGGCTTTGGTATAGATCCCGCCACCCACCCGCGCAAAAAGTGCAATCGAACTTCCACCCAGCGCGTAACCGTTCACCATTGCAGGATCCTTGATGAATATGTAAAGAATTCCCACACCCAACAATCCCAGCCCGGCCACCATCATTCCCATCACCGTTCCGCTGGAAAAGGCCAACGTCAGGGCAGGGCTGATCCCTTTTCTGGCCGCCGCCGCAGTCCTGACATTGGCCATCGTGGCCACGCGCATCCCCACAAAACCGGCCAGGGCGGAAAATACAGCACCGACAAAAAAGCTGATCGCCGTCTGTATATCCACCTGGTATCCAAGGACTGCAAACAGAGCGATAACAAAAAAAGCGAGATAAAAATACTCCCTTTTAATAAAAGTCATCGCTCCCTCCCTGATAGCGGCAGCAATGCTCGCCATCTTCTGCGTCCCGGCCTCGGCTTTGCCTATACGCAACCATAATATTACGGCAAATATCAATCCGACAACGCCGCAGGCAGGAACCCACCAAAACAATTCTTCTGCCATTACCCGTTAAAACCTCCCTTCAAAAATTACAGAAATTATATATTATTGGTATATTATAATATATTATAAATAAAAACGGTAAATCCTTTAAGCTGAACAAAAATAAGATGGTGGATCATCTCAATCAAGGGGATAATCGCCGGTAAAACATGCCAGGCACAATTTGTCCCTCGGGATATCAACCGCCGCGATCATCTCTTCCATGCTCAGGAACCCGAGAGAATCGGCCTTGATCAATTTTTGAATTTCTTTCTCCCCCCTTGAAGCGATCAGTTCTCCCGGAACGGGAATATTGATCCCGTAGTAACATGGCGAGATGACCGGCGGGGAGCTGATGCGCATATGAACTTCTCTGGCACCGGCTTGCTTCACCATCTTGATCAACTGAAGGCTCGTCGTTCCCCGAACTATGGAATCATCAATAATCGCCACTTTTTTCCCATCGACGATGCTCCGTACAGGGTTGAGCTTGATACCCACCTTGAGTTTTCTCATCTCGGGGCTTGGCTGTAAAAAGTTCCTTCCGATATAGCGATTCTTGATCAGCCCCATCTCGAAGGGCAGGCCCAACTTTTCAGCAAAACCGGAGGCTGCAGAAATACTGGAATCAGGGACACCGATAACGATGTCCGCCTCAACCGGATGTTCACGGGCAAGTATGCGCCCCAACTCCCTGCGTACCAGATGAACATTCTTGCCGCAAAGATCACTGTCAGGCCGTGCAAAATATATGAATTCAAATATGCAAAGAGCGGACCGCGGGGATGGGGCAATCCTGTGGGAACTGAGCCATTTGTCGGAGATGATAACCATTTCCCCCGGTTCGACCTCACGTACGAATTCAGCACCTATCGTATCGAAAGCACACGTTTCCGAAGCCAGTACATAATCCTTCCCGTTCAGAAGGCCAATGGATAGCGGCCTGATTCCCAACGGGTCCCTCAGGCCGATGACCTTGCCCCTGGTCAGGATAATAAATGCATACCCCCCCCGAAGGGCGGGGACAACTCTCTTCAAAGATTCTTCTATTTCGGGACTTCCTTCGCGGGCAACAAAATGAGCCAGCAGTTCGCTATCTGTCGAAGTTTGGAATATAGCCCCCTGTGACTCCAGACCGTTACGAAGCTGGCAATGATTCAAAAGGTTACCGTTGTGGGCTATGGCCAATTCACCGAAACGATACCTGAACAACAAAGGCTGCGTGTTCTCGGGACAGAGGCCATCTTCTCCATAGGAGTAACGAACATGCCCCAGGACCAGATTTCCCTTGTGCCGATCAAGAGACCCCATATCCCCAAAAACTTCCGAAACCAGGCCCATCCCTTTCTTGATCCAGATTCTCTCTCCATTCTCTACAGCAATGCCGGCACTCTCCTGGCCCCTGTGCTGCAAGGCGTAGAGAGCAAAACAGGCCGTCTGAACCGCGCTTTTATTTTTTATTATACCGCCGAAAAGACCACATTCTTCCCTTATCTCATTATCCCCGGGATCGGCACCATTTTTTTCAGCATCCATGTCGGGACCCCCATTTTCAAACGATATTTCCACTTCCAAAATCATATCTCCATCTATTGTTTTTCAGGTTCTCCTGGGAGGAAGTTTTTCCTTGAGGTATTTTCGAAAGCCCCCTTCCTGCAAATACCTGTCTTTCTGCTCAACATCCTTTGATAGATCATGGCGATACCCGTTCAATTTTTCTTGCAATACCGGATCAGCAATGGCAATGATCTGCACGGCAAGCAGTCCTGCATTGAAAGCACCATCCACGGCCACCGTGGCTACCGGTATGCCCCGGGGCATCTGAACAATCGATAAAAGGGAATCCATGCCTTCAAGGGCCCGGCCCCGTATCGGAATACCGATGACCGGAAGAGTGGTCATCGAAGCAAGAACACCCGGCAGATGAGCTGCCCCCCCGGCCCCGGCAATAATGACCTTCTTTCCATCCCCGGCTGCATTGCGGGCCAGAGATGCCGTTTTTTCCGGATGGCGGTGGGCGCTGGCAATGAAAATATCGTAGCCGATGCCAAATTTATCGAGGGCCAATGCTGATTCCTGCATCACCGGAAGATCGGAATCGCTGCCCATGACAATCGAGACCAGTTTGGGATTCATGATTTCGGCTCCTTCTGATACATTGATTTTTATTTCCACCCACAAATTACTAGCTTATTCCAAACAATTCTGTTCAAGCGTTATAATATCCTTTTATTAATTTTGATATCAGTTATCAATCATCCAAAAATTTGATTCGTTCAAAATCGGAACCGTATTTTATTGCTGATTCTAAATCACCTGTACCTGGCGCTCCACATCACCAGCATCACCAACCAAGCTTTCCTTTTGTTCTTCCGGAATATGTGCCGTATTCAGCTTCATGCAGAGCAATATATTCCCCTTCTTGATCTCTATACGAACAATATTTCGGTTTTTCTTGAAGGCATAAAACAGATTCACCAACTGCCCCCAGGCGCCTCACCTCAGCTTTTTTGCGCCAGAAGAAATTGCGCCGTTTTGTCAGGTTTCCGGGGTGATGTTGACTACTCCCACTCTATCGTGGCCGGGGGTTTGGATGTTATATCGTAGAGGACCCTGTTTATTTCCGGGATTTCATCGGTAATGCGCCTGGCCAGCCTGTCCAGAAAATCATGCGGGAAACGGTACCAGTCAGCTGTCATGGCGTCGCGGCTGGTCACAGCTCGCAGAATGATGGAGTGTGCATAAGTTCGCTTCCCCTTTTCAACACCGACGGATCTTATTTCCGGCAGGATGGCAAAACATTGCCAGATAGAATAGGTAAGGCCTGCCCTTTCGACTTCTTCTTCCACGATGGCATTGGCACGCCTGACAATCCTTATTTTTTCTTCGGTGACTTCACCAAGGATTCTTACTCCCAGGCCGGGGCCGGGGAAGGGTTGTCTCCAGACAATTTCAGCGGGCAAACCCATGATTTCAGCAACATCACGCACTTCGTCCTTGAATAATTCTCTTATCGGTTCAATCAGTTTCAGACGCATCTTCTCCGGAAGCCCGCCTACATTGTGATGGCTCTTGATTATTTCTCCCGAGGGGGAAATGCTTTCAATAATGTCGGGGTAGATCGTTCCCTGCACCAGGTACTCCACCCCTTTCAGATAACTGGCTTCCCTCTCAAAAACTCGGATAAAATGTTCGCCGATAATTTGGCGTTTTTCCTCAGGATCGGTAATGCCCTTGAGTCTTTCGATAAACTCCGCGGCGGCATCCACCACCATTACAGGCAGGTTGTAATTCCGACGATATATTTCCGTAACCTCTTCTGCCTCGCCCTCACGCATCAGCCCGTGATCGACAAAAATGCAGGTCAGACGATCACCGATGGCCCGATGAACAAGCAAGGCGGCGACCACGGAATCGATACCCCCGCTTAGGCCGCAGACGGCATGCGCATCTTCCGGTATCTGCGATCCTGCTGCTTCGATGGCATGCTTTATGAAGGAAGCGGGTGTCCACGTGGGTTCAAGGCCTGCCACCTCGAAAAGAAAATAATCCAGGAGGTCCCCTCCGCTTTTTTCCTCCGGCAGTGACAGGGCGCCCAGCAATGGCACTGTGGCCCCCCCGGGGGTGTCTCTCCCCGCTTCGAATCCATCAAAAATAGCCCTGTAATGCAATCCATGAAGCTGGCCTGCAATATCCGTCGTGTCAGATGATTCAACACCAGGCAGAACTCTCAAGCCATGACCCACCGCCATGATCGGCCGCCCCAGCTGGAAGATATCTTTCTCCAGCATGGAAAAAATTTTCTCATCCAGCTGTTCAGGCCCGCCACTGATTATCAAGGCGCGGGCATCACGATTTCTTATTTTTTTCAGTCCGGTGGTACAGGGTGTTATTTCACTGTAAACACCCTTTTCCCTGATCTTTCGAGCTATCAGTTGTGTGTAACTCCCACCCAGATCGATGAGCAAAACTTTCTGCAATTCCATAATACCCCCCGTGGCCGAACCGACATCAAAACTTCTACGGCCTCCAAACCATGGACAGTCCGTATGGCCCGACCCGCAAGATCTCCCGGTACTGCAGGTTATCCAAAATGGGTCTTTTTCCTGCTTCCGTATCAATCAGGCAACGTCTATCCCCCAAAACACCACCTATTATATTACAATGTCATCCAAATTTCACTTTATTCCGTCAAAATCAGATTCCCGCAAAAGGTTACCTCATTACAATAAAGACAATGAAATGGAGGACAGGCTATTCCAATCGATGGCGAGGGTCTTCCGGAAAACAATTTTGCTTTCTTGCTGTACAGACACTCTTTCAGGTTGCTGTTATGTCTTCAAAACGACGTCGATTAAAAAAAGAACCCGGAAAATAACCGGGTTCTTTCTTCGTCATCGTTTCTGTATCTTACATCATGTCCATGCCGCCCATGCCTCCCATGCCACCCATTCCGCCCGGAGGCATGCCCATCTTGTTTTCATTTTCTGGCTTTTCGGCAACCACACCTTCTGTGGTCAGGAGCAAAGCGGCAATGCTGGATGCATTCTGGATCGCCGAACGGGCCACCTTGGTCGGGTCAACGATTCCGGCATCCATCATGTTTTCGATTTCGTTCGTAAGAGCATTGAAACCCATCCCATCTTCAAGAGATTTGACCTTTTCCACGATCACCGAACCTTCCACACCCGCATTCTCGGCAATCAATCTCATTGGTTCTTCCAAAGCTCTTTTTATGATCATCACCCCGGTAAACTCATCACCGCCTATTTCATTTTCCAGGTCATCCAGGGATTTGATAGCGCCCAGGTAAGTGGATCCCCCTCCGGGTACAATCCCTTCTTCCACGGCGGCACGCGTTGCAGAAAGAGCATCTTCAATTCTTATCTTTCTTTCTTTCATCTCTGTCTCGGTGGCGGCTCCAACTTCAATTACAGCCACACCTCCCGCCAATTTTGCCAGGCGTTCCTGCAATTTTTCGCGATCAAAATCGGAGGTTGTTTCTTCCATCTGCACACGGATCTGATTGATTCGTTTTTCTATCTCCCCGCTCTGACCGGAATCCTCGGATGCAACAATTACAGTTTCTTCCTTGCTGATACGAACTTGCCGTGCCTGGCCCAGCATCGATATTTCAACATTCTTCATATCAATGCCCAGGTCTTCCGAGACGACCTGTCCCCCCGTGAGGATCGCGATATCTTCGAGCATCGCTTTGCGGCGATCACCAAAGCCGGGAGCCTTCACTGCCACACAGGTAAAAGTACCACGGAGTTTATTTACAACCAGGGTTGCCAACGCTTCACCCTCAACATCCTCCGCTATCAAGAGAAGCTGTTTGCCTTGCTGTACGATTTTTTCCAGCAGGGGGAGAATGTCATGGATATTGCTTATTTTCCGGTCAGTCAACAGGATGAAAGGATCTTCCAGAACCGCTTCCATCTTCTCCGTGTCGGTAACCATGTAGGCCGAAATGTAGCCACGATCAAACTGCATCCCTTCAACCACTTTGAGATCGGTGGTCAGCCCTTTGGATTCTTCCACGGTGATAACTCCGTCCTTGCCCACTTCCTCCATGGCATCCGCTATGAGAGCGCCGATGGTTTCATCGTCAGCCGAAATAGCAGCTACCTGGGAGATGGCCTCTTTGGTTTCAACCGACTTGCTCGCCTTTTCCAGATGGGCAAGTACGGAAAATACCGCTTTCTCGATCCCACGCTTCAATGCCATGGGGTTGGCTCCAGCGGTAACGTTTTTCAAACCTTCCCTGATTATCGCTTGTGCCAGGATTGCGGCTGTGGTGGTTCCGTCCCCGGCAACATCATTGGTTTTTGATGCCACTTCCTTGAGAAGCTGGGCACCCATATTTTCAACAGGGTCTTCCAGTTCAATTTCCCTGGCTATGGTTACACCATCGTTGATAATCTGAGGTGATCCAAATTTTTTATCAAGGACAACGTTACGGCCTTTCGGCCCCAGGGTAACCTTGACTGTATCTGCCAGAGCATTGACCCCCCTTTCCAGGGCCCGGCGTGCATCTTCATGAAACAGTAGTTGTTTACTCATTTTTTAACCTCCCATTACTTGTTATTTGAATAACATCTTTTCTATTTTTTCTGCAATGCTAGTTAACCAGCGCCAACACATCATCCTGGCGAAGAATGAGGTATTCCTCACCCTTGATCTTGATCTCCGTGCCGGCATATTTTGAATACAGCACCCGATCTCCCACCTTTACCTCCATGTCAACCCTTGTGCCATTTTCCAGGATCTTTCCTGAACCAACGGCCATTACTTCCCCTTCCTGGGGCTTTTCCTTGGCTTTGTCGGGCAATACAATCCCACTTGCTGTTTTTTCTTCCGCTTCCAACACTTTGACTACCAGACGATCTCCCAGGGGTTTCAGGTTCATTATATAACCTCCTCTTTGATATGTTTTTCGATTAGCAGCACTCAACCGGGTAGAGTGCTAATCATTTCGACATTTATTTTATTAAATACCGAAAAAGTATTCAACCCACAATACGAGCTGATTATTCCCGATATCTGCCCTTGTCCCTTTGTAGTGGCCATTATCGGTTTTTCCCTGTTTGTTTTGTCTTTTTACTCAAAATACAATACAAACAAAAATTATAATTAACAAACCGGAGAAAAAATATACAGCAAAGCTTGTACTTTCATCAAAAACAGCCCAGTTGGCAATGCATGATCTTGATTTTGAGTGCGTCGGCTGCTTTGCCAATCTCCATGAGATCGCATCCAAGTTCCTCTGCCAACCGAAAAGAAGTGGCACAGGAAATGGTTCCATCCGCCGAATTTTCCTTGACTTTTTCTTTAACCATTTCAAAATCCATTTGTTTTCCCTCCCTGCTATGATGATCAATCCCATTGTAATCAAGATGAATCAAATACTCAACCCCTCCAGGAAGGGCTGCTGCAATAGCGTCTGGATGAATTCAAATGTATTTCAAGAAACTGTCTTCGGGGCGGAAAGACAGGAACATATCTCTTGTTTTTTTTGCCTCCAGATACATCAACAGACAGGGTATGGCAACTGCCATTTTTACGCTGAATCGATGCGGATAGATTCGAAGATTCAAAACAGGATCACTGTTCACCGCCGTGGGCATACGAGCTGATCTTTTTGATTATTTGATGTCGGAGGCGGTCAATGTCCCCGAAGTTCATGTTGGGGATATAATATGATTCCAGTTCATCATGGGCTGCCTTTGCTCTATGAAAAAAGGAAACAGCAGTGTCCATCGAACGATGATACAATTCCCGTGCCGTCTCCCTTTCCTGCACTCGTTCCCCCCCCGGATCACGGGTATATTGACCGGTTTCAATCACAGTATCTTCCGGGCCCGGTTGCAGGATGTGCGGGGTAACGCTGTTCAAAACTGCAACTCCGAGTTCGGGGATAATTACATGGTCAATCTTGTGGGGATCCAGGGCGCAGTGATATATTTCCACGAAAAAACCGCGCATTTTTGCAGCATCCATAACTCTGGATATCAGATCGTTCTTGCCGGTCCCATCGTCTCCGTCGATAATATACTTTTTTTCAATACCGGAAAGCAATGATTCGAGGTAACTGATCGGCCCGGCCGGGGTTATCGCCGTGGCAAACATATGCCTCTCCCGGCGTATTGGCTTATCTCCCACGTGTTCGTTGACCCGGTCCTGAAATATTTCCCTGTTCATCTGCAAAGCGAGTTTGTCCAAACCAACTTTGTCCAGGGCATCATTTTCAATATAATACCCTTCTACCTCATCCAGAAACAATTTTGCTGCCGCAAGATAATTGTATGCACGCCTGAACAACCTTGATTTTTCCCGATTCGTTTCCAGGATAGCTTCGCGATGACGCAAGATCCCTTTTTCATCCCAGAAATCCCCCAGATGGATTATCTCATCAACCACCCCTGGATTCCGGGGGTCCACTGTGTGTGGTGCCGTACCGTCAATGCATGCAATACCCAACAGGGGTATAACGATGCCGTCGAGTGAATCGTTGTCTGATGAACAGCAATGGAACTCCAGATCATAACCCATTCCCAAAAATTTCTCGGCTATGGAACGCATGAAGGTGGATTTTCCTACACCGGGGCCCCCCTTTATTATGTATTTCCTCGTAGCATCATCTGCAATGATCTGGTCGTAGAACGAATAGAACCCGTAAGCAGAGTTTGAACCGGGAAAATATTTTTTCACATGCCCTTTGGCATCCCTGTCGTTCACTTTCATGATTCTGCCAGAGCCCCCTTCCCTTGCATTATTTTTGTCACTATTGATAGAAACAATTAATACTATAATATGCGATTTTCAGAATGATGGCCCGAAACAAAAGGGAATCACTTTTGCTTAACGAATTAAATGATTATTGGAGCGGTCAAGAAAGGGGATGCATAATTGCTGTTAGAATTGCTGCAGGGTATTTTTATTGGAGTGTCCCTGGTTTTGCCGGGGATGAGCGGGGGGACAGCTTTGATAATTCTTGGTTTTTATCATCGTTTCCTCGAGGATATATCGAAGTTCAACATAAAAAAATATTTCCTGGTTGCCGTTGGCATCGTTATCGGTGTCTTTGCCTGCGCCCTGACGGTTACCAGGCTTCTCAACTCTTACCCGAACCAGATCGTGACCTTTCTGATGGGGATGCTTCTGGCCTCGATCATATTGGTGTTGAACCCCCTCAAAGGAAATCGGCTGAATGTCTTCCATCTTCTGTTCGCCTTTGTTGGTTTTGCTCTCGCCTGGATGATTGTTGGGGAACCATTGGTTCAGATGCAGGAGACGGCCGACCACAATTTATATTTTCTGTTCGGATGCGGAATTGTAACTGCTGCCACCATGCTACTTCCCGGTGTTTCCGGCAGTTCACTTCTTATCTTGCTCAATCTGTACGACGAACTGTTGCAAGCACTTGTCAACCTGGAAATCTGGCCAAAGCTGGTTGTTTTCGCCCTGGGGCTGGCAGCGGGATTGGTCGTATTTGCAAGAATCATCAGCATGTTGTACAAAAAATTCAAAGCACCGGTTTCTTTGTTTCTTGCCGGATTGCTACTCGGATCCACAAAGGCCCTTTTTCCCGAAAAATATGATCTTCATCTGCTGATTCCTCTGCTAGCCGGTTTTCTACTGGTTCATCTTTTATCACGCGACAAGAGCCAACCGGAATGAATGGCTGCTGCTTTCCTGACTTCTGTCATCTCCAGTAAGTAACCCTGACCTTGTCTTCGGGAATGTCAAGGTACACTTTTATATTCGAATACGTGGAATCGAGACGATAGATACGCTCGCCGATCCTTATCCTGGATCCTTCGTGCACCTTCCCCAGTTTGATGCTGTTATTCTCGGGTACATGCACCAGGCCATGTGATACGGAAGTTCCCGGGCTACCAAGTTCCCCGATGACAACATCACCGCCAGCCTCTATATTTCCTCCCCTGAATACCCTCTTGATGACTACCCCACCGCCGCAGAGAAAGGAGGAATTGTAAGCCCCGGCACCCTCCACTGCAATGCTACCCGTGCATTCCAGTTTGCTGTTCTGAACATATTGAACATTTATGTCCGATTCAGCCTCGGCAATGGCCAAAATAATTATCAGGGTTTCGTCGACCAGGCGGTACATCTTCTTCAGATATTTTTCATTTTTGGCCTGTTCCCATCCATCATCAAGGAAAAAAGACAGAAGTTCTTCAATCCGTTCCATGGCGTTCGAAGGAGGAAGAAATTCCTTTTTTTCCACAAGCAGTTTTCTGATCCTTTCCATGAACTCGTTCACTTCCGGGAACTTCGATTTCAGCAAAGTGTTCAATACGTACGGGAACTTTTCCTGGGGAAAGTCTCCCCTTTGTTTCAGGGCAGCGGTAACCTGATCGAGGTTTTCCACGGCAATTTCCAGGGAGACCCTCGTGAATTCCAGTATTTCGGCCAATTCCTGACAGAGCAGTTGCAGCCCTCCGGCGCGAACCTGGCAATTGATACAGTTTCCGAAAATATTTACATTGCCCCCACCAATTATCCTCGCTCCGGCGGTATTCCTGGTGATCACGACATCCCCGTCCGCAAAAACGGTCATACCTTCGTCCACCGATCCCTCCACTTTCAAATGCCCCTGGAATTTGACATTTCCGCTTTCCATGTTGACATCATTGTAGTGGACATAGAACTTTTCAATATAGATCAGATCTTCGCGGCCCTTCTTGACTATGGGGCGTCCCTTGCCGGTCGCAATCACCTGGGCACGATCCGCACTCAGGGCAGCCCCCTCCTTGCAGTTCACCACCGCTTCCTTGACCGGAGGGGGCGGAATCTCCTCACCGGTGACCTTGCGGCCGGGTATTCCCTCTTCGGGGGGATGGATGGTCGCCAGGACATCTCCTTCATTGACCTGGGGAATATTGTAGCGCTCACGATAATCGACCCTGGCCTCATTTTCCTTGTAGGAAACGAGTTCTTTTTCAGTTTTGACCAGATATTCAACATATCCGTCTTTGCCTGCTTCCATCGGGTCTCCTATGGCTACTGTCCTGGTAATGGTTTCCCATGCTTCGGAAAGTTCCAGGACAATATCCGCGTCAATGCCAAAGACCACCTGCTCTTCTTCCAATGCTTCCATGATCTCTTCACGCGTGATGCCCCTGGTGACAGTTTCAATTCTGGCCGTGGAGACCTTCAAGATATTCAAGGATGGTTGATCCAGCAACTCATGAGTGATCTTCATCTCCGGAGTTACCTTTGCCTCGGCAGTCATGCCATCCCGGGAAATGGTTATTTCTATTTTGGGGGGAATAATTTCTTCTACCAGATTGACTTTGATCTTGTCTTCGGTGTACACATACTGCTTCTCTTTCACTGCCTCCCCGTTGACCATGACTTCAGCACCCTCTGCAGGAATCAAAAGTACCGCTTTTCCCTGCCCACGGGGATTGGTAACCCGGATTTCACCATCGCTGATCTCGGCCAAACCGTCGGTGTTTACATCCTCATTGCCCTGGTCCAGGTTCTTGCCATTTTCAACCATGACACTCTCTCCATCCCGAATGATAGTGCACAAGATATTCATAAAACATTCAGATACTACTAACAATAATACTACATAACTTTGCCTGTTACAATTATTTTGATCCGACTACCGGTCAGAAACTTTTTATAAAAATGGCACTGCAACAATCGGCCGGGAACATTCCATGGCATTTCAAATGTTTAGCGTCACCGCGCCATTGGTAAGAACATACTCCTCCCTTTCCCCGGTCTTGCAGCGAAAAACTATTTTCTCTTCCGATTCCTTCCACATTTCGGTTACAATCGTATCACCGGGGTAAACAGGCCTGGAGAAACGAACCTTTATGGATTTGAACATCGTCGGATCATTATCGGCATATTCCCGCAGCACCGCCCTCCCTGCAAAACCAAATGAACACAGTCCGTGCAAGATCGGCCGATCGAACATGGCCATGGCTGCAAAAGCAGGATCCGCATGCAAGGGGTTGTAATCACCCGACAATCTGTATATCAAAGCTTGTTGGGGTAAAGTTTTCATTTTCACCACCCTATCCGGCTCACGGGCTGGAGGTTCGTTTCCTGCATCGGGGCCCCTTTCACCGCCAAACCCTCCTTCCCCACGAATAACCACACCAAACCTGTTAAAGAAAATGTCTTCATTCTTCTCATTCACGGTTACGGCATCAAGTTCAACCAGCGCACTTTTCCCCTTGTCAAAAACAGCTGAAATTTTGGGCTTCGAGGTAAGCCTCCCTTCAACCGGTATCGGGTGTTTCAGAACTTCCAGATACTGTTCTCCGTGGAGCAACATCGCCAGATTGATATCCACGCCATCCACGGCAGCCAGACCCAACAATGCCGGAAAAGGCGGAATTACCCCGAAGGTGGGCAGAGCCAGCAATTCATTTTCATATACGAATTTCAGCTCATCCGGTTCTTCTCCGGCACCGACACCCAGTGCATACAGAATCGTGTCTTTGGATGTATATGTATATTCCAAGGGTTGCAATTCCTTGCCAACAACTGAAAGATCGATAGGCATTTTCTGACCTCCTTGTTAATATCGATATAATGCCGTTTTCCCTGCGTACCTACAAAAAATAGATCCCCGATATCCGGGGTGTCTGGGGGGTCACCTTCCTTTCCATATGGTTTACCAATATTTTGTCCATGTGATACTTGGTTCTACGTTTTGAACGATCTTCCTGTTCCTCTTATCGATATTATAATTGTATCCGTTCCCGTATTTCATCTTTTTGTCATGCCCGGGATGTTCGGAACAGCAAGAAACGACAAAAAAACCCGGCATTGCTGCCGGGTTTCTCCCTACACGAATCATTTTTCGTACATGATCTTTATTTTGGCTTCCTCACGTAGCCGTTCGATCAATTGTTGCGCTTTGGAATCGATTATACTGTTCTGGTATTCCTCACGCACATCATCCCTTACCTCGCTGAATTTAACAGCACGTCCTTCTTTTTTATCAAGAACTTCAATGACATGGAACCCTTCTCCCGTTTCAACCGGTGCGCTGTATTCACCTTTTTCCAATGCAAAGGCAGCCTCCACCAGAGTATCTTCCGCTTCCTCGTTGACCGGTTTGAACAATGGTTCAAGTTTCCCTCCATCTTCCCGGGTAAACATGTCCAGGGAAAGCTCGCGGGCAAGATCCGCAAAAGCTTCCCCTTGCGCCAGACGGGCAATCACATCTTCCGCTTCACTCTTTGTTTCAACCAGAATATGCCGGGCCTGAACCTCGGACAGGACATCGAACATGGAACGGTTTTCTTGAAAATATTTTTCCAGATCCTGATCGGATATGTCTTCATCCGCCAAAATTATTTTTTCAAGCAAGATCTGCGATCTGAATCTGTTTTGTAAATTTTCAATGGTGTCTCCGTATTCCTCCAACAATTGGTAAAATTCTTCCTCGGAACCAAATTGTGAAACTATCTCATCAATTTTTTTCTCGATTTCCCCTTCATCAACGGTAATTTTCAGCTTCCTGGCTTCCTGAAAAATCAACTTTTCATTGATCAGGCTTTCGACGATAGTTTCACCGCCGCCTTCAATCATATTTTCAAGGAGTTCGTCCTTGGTAATTTTTTCTCCGTTTACCATCACGGCGACATGGCTACGCTGGAAAAAAACCAGGTTTACAATCAATGCGCCGACAATCAATATTATCAGCAAGACAGTTGTAATGATATTCCCACGCCTGTAAGACATTCCACCGTTGTCATCGGACTGATCGTCTGTTGGGCTCCTGTCATTATCCAAATAATTTCCACCATCGTGGACCATGATGCCACCTCCTTGTTATTTATTATTTGTTACATCGCTCATAATGAACATAGTAATGATTATACCTCTTTTGCATATGCGGTCAAGCATTTGCGGCCTGGCATTATATTCATGCCCGGGGCCAAAAATAAAGGGGCGGCCATGTTGGGAGCCGCCCCTGGCAATAGATGTTGAAATGAATTTACTTCTGCCTTTTCTGAAGTTCCTCGAGCAGTTCCCCGCCAACACCTACACTTTCCGGGCCGCTTGGTCTCAAATAAACGACAAAAGCGGATTCAGCAATGCCTGTCAGCTTGCTGGCTGTTTGGGTAAAGGAACTGATCATCTCTTTCTTTTTTTCTTTGTCCAGTTCGGGACCATAAAAGAATATCGTCGGCAAGATCCAATACCTCCCTTCCGTGTCAATCTCGGTGGCCATTCCGAATTGCTTCGTAGGTAACATGTACGGATTCATGCCCCACATCCCCGCCAGCGCCGGGTGCTGCTACCGAATCCCCTACCAGATACAGATTCCCCACGCCGGGAACCATGGCGGAAGGCCTTTTGTCTTCGGTCTGTTCAATGTTTACTTCGGTACCATCGACAACCGGCAGAAACAGAATTCTGCGCCATTCTATGGCCTTCTCCAGTTTCGGAAAGAATTTGAAAAGTGCCTTTTCCAGTTCAGCCTCCCTCTTCTTGGCCCAGGGCCTGTCTTTTATCTTGTTTTCGGGCAGAGGCTGCAACCAGGTAAACAATTGTTTGCCTTCCGGTGCCAGCGATGGCTCCACGTTTGAAGTGAAAAAACCGAATGACATCGGATTGTAGAGATAACATAGTCCATCGATATTCGATATGGAGTGTTTCAAACCGTAATCTAACACTATTCCGGCAGTGGGGCGATTGTTCTTGCATTTTTGAATGTAGTCATCATCAACCCTGCCCGGCAGAAGCTTTGACAACTGATGGGAAGGGATTGAAATTACAACTTTTCTGGCTTCATGAAGCTTGCCATCCACAAAAACACCCACCGCCTTGCCGTCCTTGACCTTGATCTTCTCCACGGTGGATTTCAGGCGTATCTCCCCACGCTCCTTGACTTTGTTTTGCAAAAGTTCCATTATCGGCTTCCATCCACCTTTCGGATACATGACGGATATGCCGGTCTGCAATACCTTTTGCATGTTGATGAGCATCTCACCAGCCGAAGCTTTTTCGATAAACGGACAGACCATTATCGAGGCACTGACCATGTGAAAATAGCGTCTCAAACCTCCGGAGATATCATTCTCATCCATCCATTCCTTGACACTTTTATCCAGTAGATGCGTATGATCATCATTTCTGATTTTACCCATCATCCTGATTATCCTGAACTTTTCACCGATGCTGAACAGTCTGGTAGTAAGGAAGGCTCTGGGCCCGGTGGGAAAAACTTTGGTTTTGCCATCCGCATCCATAACCCAGGATGTTCCCAATGAAGCGTATTCTATCTCATGACCCAACTGCCGGCAGGTTTTTGATATTGCGCTTTGAGGGCCGAACCTGATCAGGTGAACCCCATAATCGACAATAAAACCCTTTCTCTTCTGGACGACCGCTCTTCCTCCCGTTCTGCTCCCTTTTTCCAGAATCAGTACTTTTTCACCATCATGGGATAGCAGTGCCCCAAGCTGAAGCCCGGTTATACCCCCTCCAACAATAATTGTATCAAACACCTTATCACCTCTTTACCAATGCTTGAATGGATAGATTTGTGTTCAAAATAGCAAATATTACAACTCATTATACTTCAACTGCCCGGGTTCTTGAAGAGAACTGTTTGGAGCAAAATTCAATCGTACCGATAAAATCCTTTTCCCGTTTTCCTTCCCAGTAGCCCGGCTTTAACGTAACGGCGCAACAGGGGGCAAGGACGATATCTGGGATCCCCAAAACCCTCGTGAAGCACATCCATGATGGCCAGGCAGGTATCCAGCCCGATCAGATCAGCAAGCTCCAGCGGCCCCATGGGGTGATTCATGCCCAATCTCATAACCTGATCAACCCCCTCCGGCGAAGCTATGCCTTCATATACACAGAAAATGGCTTCATTGATCATCGGCATCAATACCCGGTTGGAAACAAAACCGGGGTAATCATTTACAACTACTGGAGTCTTGCCCATCTTCACGGCAAGATTCACGGTAATATCTATTACCGTATCTTCCGTCAAATGGCCGCTGATAATTTCAACAAGTTTCATCACAGGTACAGGATTCATGAAATGCATCCCGACAACTCTGTCAGGCCGATTGGTAGACGCGGCAATCTCCGTGATTGGCAAGGAAGATGTGTTGGTAGCCAGTATCGTATGCGAAGGGCAAATTTTGTCCAACCGGGAGAAAATTTTACTTTTGGTTCCCAGATTTTCTGTCGCTGCCTCGATAACATAATCCGCATCTTCGGCTCGTTCAAGATCAGAGCTCGTGTCTATCCGGGAAAATATTTCTTCCCGTTCCTTCTCCGAGATTCTTCCCCTGGAAAGTAGATGATCAAGGCTGCGGGCAATATTGTCCATGCCTTGTTTCAAGGAAGCGCCTGCCACATCATGCATGCAAACCCTGCAACCGGCCTGTGAACTGACCTGGGCAATCCCACTCCCCATCTGGCCTGCACCGACCACAAAGATATTTTCAATCTGCATTTCTTGTTTCCCCCGTGTTCCCTCGCGGCAACAATCAACTGTAATAGCTAATTTCTCCATCCAATTGATGGTTTCCTGCTCTTTTCAGTTAAAATTGGGAGTGCATGTTTGAAAAAAATAAACGGACAGCGGGTGAAACCGGGGATTTTTTCAATGGCATTCCTCTTCGTCGGGTCTTTCGAAGATAATGTTCTGGGGGTCAAGCGTGAACTCAACCAACTTCATCATGATGTAGATCGGGGCATCCGAACGCAGCGCCAGGGCAATGGCATCGCTGGGCCTTGAATCAATAATCTTGCGGTCATCATCGTAAGCAAGATATATCTCGGCGTAGTATGTTCCCTGTGGCGTTATATCGGTAATAACCACTTTTTCAATTTTGCCCTCCATTTTTTCACAGCACAATTTGATCAAATCGTGTGACATGGGCCTGGGTGGGCGTTCGTTCTCGAGGGGCATGGCGATGGCTCTGGCTTCATATGGCCCGATCCATATGGGAAGCATCAGTTTCTCTTCTTTATCGGCCAACAAAACTATATAGTTGTGATCCCGGTCCATGGCAACCATCTTTACGTTCACCTCTATCAGAAAAACCACCTCTTTTTTGAATGGAAAACTTTATTCTGCCACTCCCCGAATCAAAGCATTCATTCATAAATCATTATATGTAAGCTGGCGATAAAGAATCCCCTCCTTGAGCAAAACGCAAATAATACAAATGTTTTTCCCCGTTGGGTAATGGTACGATACCTTGTGGTTTCTACCTGTTTTGGAACAGGATCCCGGAAGAAAGATGTCGGTCCCTTTTATTCCATTTCAAATCCCAGGTTCCGGACATGACGATCTGCCCCGAACAGGTTGGCGGCCGAACGGGAATGAAAGGCTGACAATTCAACAATTATTTTTGGGGTGTATCGCAAATTTTCTGCTTTGTTTCAGAGATCCCTCAAAAATATCCTGATCTTGATCTTCAGCCACTTGCCTTTCCATTCCTTGGATTCAAGTTTGCCAAAAAGCATTTTCCCGGCATCCATCATGCGCGCCAGCACCTCATTCTTCTCCCGGGGGAGGTAACCCAATTTTCTTTCCTTCCTGTCGAAGATAACAATGGCCAGACTGTCATATTCATTATCCGGTTCCCGGCGAAATAACAGGGGGTCGCCCGGTTCAAGATCCGGTTCGATTTCCTCAAGGCTCAGATGACTGGTTCCGGCAATATGGGAATCCATCAAAAAGATCTCCTGTACATAAGGAGCAATTGATGTGTCGCCGTCAAAATATTTTTGTATGAAACGCCACATTTCCCGGTCGGAAGGGACCAGTTCCTGGCTCATGCCTGTTCACCCTCAATGAATTTTTTTGTCAATATCGGGTTTCAATAGGTCCTCCAGAAAAGCACTGTAAGTCTGTTTCTGCAGTTGATATCTTTTCAGTTCTTTCCGAATCATTCTCTGCTCCTTTTCAACCCAATCCGGATCCCCCAGTTTTTTTTCCATGTTGAATGGAAATTCATCCCGCATGGTAGCAAGGGTCTTCAGAAGTCTCTCGATTTTCCCGCGAAGGTTGTCGATATCCGCGGACAGCTGCTCCATTGTAGAGGCACCGGCAGCAGATTCTTCCTGTTCCGGCAAAAACGACGCCAGCACCTGCAATTCTTCCAGATCGCTGTTTTTGTAAGCTTCAAGAACCCGTGCCCATATGTATTTCAAGTTGTCAGGAAGGTTCTTGTTGATGTCGGGATGCAACCTCTTGACCAGTTCCCGGTACAACTTTCTGAGTTCCCGGGAATCGTCGGGAGATAGACAGGACAATTTTTCCCGTTCTTGAGCTTCTTTTATTTTGCGCTGCAACTCAAGGACTTCTTCTTTCCATTTTTGCAGCTCGATGTCCAGTTTCTGTTCTATCTTCTGCAGATCGGGAACCTCTCCCCGATTCAAGGAAGCCTGGATCATTTCTATTTTGCGACGTATTCTCAACGTTTCATTCCTGACCAGGTACAGGCGGTACTGTTCCTTCCCGATACAGATATGATACTTCATTTCCAGATTGGGCTTGACCGTGTTGATCAAAAAATCGTGGTCAGAAATAAGTTTGGAAAGTTCGGTTTTCAGGGATGATAGTTGTTCCATGAGGGCAATATACTCCCGGGAAACATCGAGTTCCTTCCCCTCCATTTCTCCACCTTCCCATCTCGCAAAACTAACAGGGTCAAGCAACAGACACCAACTATATACTTATTGTTTTCCAAGCCAAAATCCTTTTTTGGCATGGTGAAAATATCCTGGAACCACCATGCAGGAAATTTTAGCAACGATCCAGGGAAGGTAACTCTTGTTACGGAAGGGAGACAAAATGATGTAGCCCATCTCCACAAATTGACATTCTGTTTGCCAGCATGATACGATGACGTAGTGAAAAGACGGTTGCAGGTCCTTTCTGTTCTGATAATCATCGCCTGCATGAATGACAACATCCGGATCGCTGCACCATCTCTTAAAAAGGCTGCCGGTCATTTCCAGATGGTTGGAAATAAGGCAGAACAATATCGCGGGGGAACAAAATGTTTATCGGCATCGATATCGGGGGAACCTTTACCGACGGAGTGCTTGTTGATGGGCAGAAAATAATAAAATCGGTCAAAGTTGAGACCGGGGTGGATCTGTCCATCTCGATACACAACGCTCTGGAAGAAATACTGATCGGTGTCAAACCGCAGGAAATAGACCAGGTCAATTTAAGCACCACACTTATCACCAATTTGATCTTGCAGGGCAACCTGCCCGAGACCGGGTTGCTTCTGTTGCCCGGCCCCGGTGCAAACCCTCACCACCTTCCTTTTGCCGCAGAAACCAGAATACTGCAAGGATCTGTCGACTACAGGGGCAGGGTTATTGAACCCGTGGATTCCTCCGAAATCATGGAGGCTTGTTCATATTTTCAACAGAAACAGATCGGACACATGGTTGTCGCATGCAAGTTCAGCCAGAGGAATCCTTCCCTGGAGCTCGAGGTCGTTAACTTCATCCGCAAACATTTTCCTGCATTTGAAGTGATGGCCAGTCACCGGGCAAGCGGTTTGCTGAACTGGGTATGCAGGGCAAACGGCGCATATTACACCCTGGCAACCGGGGAAGCTTGTCAGGATTTTCAGGATAAAATAACATCCACACTCCAGCAGCTAAAACTTGATTGCCCTCTTTCGATATTGAAAGCCGATGGAGGTACATTGCCCCTTGACGTATCGCTGCGCTATCCCCTGGAAACGATCTTCTCCGGACCGGCTGCCAGCACATTGGGTGCTCTGGCTACTACCGGAGAACGGATCACCGCCGTGGTAATGGATATCGGAGGTACAACAACCGATATGGCATTGCTTCTGGATGGCAAACCATTGCTGGCGGAAAGGGGCACTTTTATCAAGGGCCATCCCATTCCTTTACGCTCCCTGGCCGTGGCCTCCCTGTCCATCGGCGGAGATAGCTCCCTCCGCATAAAAGATGGCGCCATATGCCTGGGGAAGAGGGAAGGTCCCGCCCTCTGCGCCGGGGGTCCCCGCCTCACGGTTACAGACGCTCTTGTCCACATCGGGTACAGCGATTTTCCTTCTTCGGAACCGATAAAAAAAGAGATGGAGATGATGGCTGCTTCCCTGGATACGGAGCCGCTTGACTTTTGCGCACAGGTTCTTGAACTTTTTACCGACAAGCTGAAAACAAAGTTGGAAGAGATGTTCAAAATATGGGAGGAAGAACCTGCCTACCGCATCTGGCAGGTTCTGTCAGCGCAGAAAAAACACCCACACAAGATTATCTGTATAGGTGGGCCGGCAGCCGGTATAGGCCAATACCTGGCCCTGAAAAAAAACCGGGAGGTAATTGTCCCCCCTTACCATTCCACCGCCAATGCCATAGGTGCAGCGATGGCCAGACCGACCATGAAATTGGATTATTTCGCCGACACAGAAAGAAAATCCTATTCCACGAATATCGGCGGTCTACAGGGGGCTCTCGACCGCCCGCCGTCAAATATCATGGACGCCAGAAAAATTGTTCAGGACCTTTTTGACAAGACAGCAAAAGAATGGAATCTGCCCGAAAGTGCAACAGAATTTACCTATGAGGAATGTTTCAATATTGTCCGTGGCTGGGCTACCACGGGAAAGATCTTCCAGATCGGATTGCAGACCGTTCCGGGGATCAGGGGGTTTGTCGAGGAGGCGGTGAAATCACATGAATAAAACAGGGCTGATTTTTTTTCCGGCTTTTGATTGGGCCATCTCGCCCACTCATCCGGAGCGGGAAGAACGTCTTCTTTACACCAGGGATCAGATCTTCGAGGAAGGGGTTCTGGACCATCTGAATATAACTGAATATACACCCCGCCTGGCCGAGAAAAAAGATATTGACAGGGTTCATTTCTGTGTTCCCGACACCGAAGCGCAGGCAACCAATGCCCACTTTATCTCTGCCGGCAGTGCCTTGAAGCTGGGCGATGCCCTGATGAATCGAGAGATAAGAAACGGTTTCTCCCTGGTACGCCCCCCGGGGCATCATGCCATGCGCGTTGCTTTTGGCAACCGGGGATTCTGCAACATCAACAATGAAGCCATCCTCGTCGAGTATCTACGCCATAAATACGGCCTGAAAAAAATTGCCGTGGTTGACACCGATGTTCATCACGGCGATGGTACACAGGATATTTTCTATCATGATCCCGACGTGCTCTTTATCTCCCTGCATCAGGATGGCAGAACGCTCTATCCCGGATCGGGTTTCGTCGATGAGGCCGGAGGGCCGGGGGCTTTTTTGAAGAACATCAATATCCCTCTGCCCCCCCAGACTACCGATGAGGGATTTCTTGAAGTGTGGCGGCAGATAATACGCCCTCTGCTGAAAGAATTTGCCCCCGAGTTGATTATCAACTCCGCGGGGCAGGACAACCATTTTACCGATCCCCTCGCCAACATGCGAGTCACCAGCCAGGGTTATGCCCGGCTCACCGAGGAATTGAATCCCGATCTGGCCGTTCTGGAAGGCGGATACGCGATCGAAACAGCCCTTCCCTACGTCAATCTGGCCATCATACTGGCCCTGGCCGGCCAGGACTACAACCATGTAATAGAACCCGAATATCGCAAGCAAAATTTCGAGCAAAGCACCCGGGTTACGGCATATATCAAGGATATGATAGGCTACTGGCAGGAGAAACTTGCCCGGCAAGCCCCTGACAGGGAGGAACTGTTCCCCGCAGATAAAATCTACAGAAACAACCGCCAGATCTATTACGACACCGACGGTATCCGGGAACAACAACAGGAATCTGTATATTGCTGTGCAGACTGCCCCGGCATTTACAAGGTTTCCTCGCGAAGCCTCGGCGCCCGCCCCCGGGACCACCGGATTCTGGGAATCAGCATTCCACTGTATGCCTGCTCCCGTTGCCAGGAAAGGGGTTACGAATTATGGGAACGGGAAAAGAAGGCAAAATCCCATGAACTCTATTATCTGCAAGACAAAAAGAAAGATGAATTTATCAGGGAAAGCAATACGTAGGCAGCCGGAATTGCCCTTTCCGCCCATCGCTGTTTTCACATCACGTGCGGCACGGGTGCCCTCCTTTTGACCCGGTAACTGGCAGAAAATCAACGGCCACCGTAGCTGCCTCCTCCGGAACCTCCCCCGCCACCGCCGGAGAACCCACCGCCGCCACCCGAACCGCTCGAGGATCTGCTTTCAGCAGCCCGCACTGTCCTTTCCGCGGCTCTTATGGACTGTTGCAGGCTCTGGCCAATTTTTTCAAAATTGTCGCCCAGGCTGATCATCCCTGCGGTAGCTGTTCCGTAATACCAGTGCTGCCCGAAGCGGTAGTCACTATCCTGGAGATTGGGGAAGACGATCTCCAGTTGTTTCATCACTTCCCTGGCTACCCCCAGGCTTACAGCATAGACCAGATAGTGTTCCCAGATAATCAGACTGGGTATTTCATGACGTTGCATTTCGGAAAAATGCAGCAGGAATTTGCGGAACGCCTTCCATTTGCTGAAATCCTCGCTGGCCGCCCGGGAACGCCGCTTGAAAAAGAGGGGGAGCAAACCAACCAGAATAGCGCAAGCACATACAGTCCACCCCAGAATGGAAACATCTTTGTTGACCAGGAACATACCAAGGGCAAAGGATGCCATCCCGATTACAAGCGGTATCCAGCGGGCATTCTGGGGGATACCTTCAAACCATTTGTATTGATCCCCTTTGCTGGACAGGGAATCACTCCACTGCACCCAGAAACTATAGTAGAATTCGCGGCTGCGCTTTCGGGAAAATTGCTCGATATCATACAGATATAACGTGCGGTTATCCTTCGAAATGGTTGTAAAAAAATAGTCGATCAATTTACGTTCATGTGGTTGCAGCCCATCTTTTTCTCTTTCGTATTTTTCATTTTGCAGCGTCAGCAGGTAGGTAACGATATTTTTGTTTCCCAACAATCTCTTTTTTTCATACATCTGCTGCTCGATATAAATAAAACCGCGCCGGGCCAGATCCATAAGGGTGGCCGTAACATCGTGCGTCTTCACCTTGCCCCAGTTCCAAAGAACTGACATCACCGCCGGGGGATAATCGGCGGGTAGTTCCCTGTAATAATCCCCCTGAAATTCGGGTCTGTGCCTCTTGCCATATCTGAACCATAACCATATGAGAGCAGCTATGGTTAGCAGGGCGAGTATCACGGCAGCAACAATTTCCAGACGCGCCCACGAACGGCCGAGATTGGCTTTGGCAGCCCATTCTTCCTCTTCTTCCAGAATCGAGGCCAGGGCATCCCGGTCCGTTTTCATGGCCGCGGGGGTCTCCGGGAAAAGCTGCACGGGCATGGTCAGACGCCCTTCCAGAAATTCGCCGGCCGGCATATCCGATATTTGCCAGATCACCTCGCGCGGTCCTCCAAAATCAACATCGCCGTGCAGGGGACCATGCCCCCAGATCCGTATATCCGTCCCCGGCGTGAAATTTTCAGCTCCCGGCGGAAGCAGCAGCCGGACAACCACCCTTTCAATTTTCTGTTCGTTCTTCTCTCCAACAAATTTACGGTAGAACTCGGCCACATCATTGTGCACCTTTACCAGGTTATTCACCCGATAACTGAGGTCGAAAGTACGTTGCTCATCGGTAGCATCGATACTCCAATCGACAAGCATTTCATTGGAATCCTGCTTGACAAGAAAGGTGCCTGGTGGCCCATAATCTTCCCCCGGATTGAAACTGTATGCGACCCCCTCCTCGGCGACCGTGATATCACTTATGGTGGTGGAGTCCAGGGGAATGGATACAAAATATCCTTCATAGGTGCCGTTGAAAGTGACAGTGATCCGCTCGGTAACCGACATCGAACCGTCCGGTAAAAGTTCAGCTTCATAAACCAACTCATTCATCCTTAAACTGCGGGCTTCCGCGGTCTGCGGCAAGAAAATCGCCGACAGCAAAATTGCGCAAAGGAAACTCAAGATGATGTGTGTTGAAAAAGGACGTTTAGACAAGTTGATTCCTCCCCTTTATAATTTTATCTCCATCGGCTCGCGGGCTCCTGGTTCATCCTGCAATGTTGAACAATCAGCCGAATCCGAATACCGACCACCAGATCGGTGAGATGCAATCCACCCTGGCAATTATCTCCTCCGTTTCAACAAGGCAAAGGCAATTTCTCTCCAACAAATTTACGGTAGAACCCGGCCACATCATTGTGAACCTTTACCAGGTTATTTACCCGATAACCGAGATCGAACCGTCCGGAAAAATTTCAGCTTCAAAAACCAACTCATTCATCCTCAAACTGCGGGCTTCCGCGGTCCGCGGCAAGAAAATCGCCAACAGCAAAATTGCGCAAAGGAAACTCAAGATGATGCGAGTTGAAAAAGGATGTTTAAACAAGTTGATGCTCCCTTTTAGAATTTTACCTCCACCGGCTCGCGGGCTCCTGGCTCATCCTGCAATGTGAAATAATCAGCCGGCCCGAATCCCAGCATGCCGGCTACAAGGTTGGTAGGGAATAACTCGATCCTCGTGTTCAATTTCTGCACCGTGTCATTGTAAAATTGACGAGAAAAAGCTATTTTGCTTTCCGTGTTGGTCAGTTCCTCCTGCAATTGCATGAAATTGGCATTGGCCTTGAGTTCCGGATACGCCTCGGCTACTGCAAAGAGGCTGCGCAAGGCGCCGGACAACATTGTTTCTGCCTGCGATTGTTCTTTTACAGTCTTGGCTGCAATAGCCTGATTCCGAACCCGGGCAATTTCTTCAAAAGTTGATTTTTCATGAGCGGCATACCCCTTGACCGAGTTGACCAGGTTGGGAATCAAATCATAACGACGTTTCAACTGGACCTCCACCTGCGACCAGGCATTTCTCAGTCTTTGCCGCAACCTCACCAGACCATTGTAGGTAAATATCAAGAATATCAGGAGAACAACTACCAGTACCCCCAGAACAATCTTTACAGTACCCATCATCGATCACCGATCCTTTCAATTCTGTTCTTTTCAAAACACAACATTTCTCTCATGGTTCTTTTGTCATAGTTGGATATTACCATCAAAATAAATGTAATACAATATACCTTAAAAGATTCCTTCAATCAATCCATGCCCCATTACCTGATATTGCCAATTATTTGTAAAGGTTTACCGGTTCATACAAACTGGAATTATATCTGCTGTGGCGATAATGCCCATATTGCTTTCCCTGGTTGCATACAACTCTATTGATTAATATTTCTATCTATAATATAATAATTTTAACATTTATAATTATGGTAAACTTTCATTCTGCTTGCTGATTCCACAGAAAACGGAGGTGTAAATAAAGCAATGAAAGACCCTGCCAAGGATCAATTGACCAAGGAAATGTACCGGAACCTTCTCCCCAATCTGGCTGACTATGTTGAAAAATACGCCAGGGAAAAGCCCAAAGGGTTGGCCATAATCGAACATAACACCGGTGAAAAAGTCACCTGGAAGGAATTCAACACTTCTGTATCGGCATTTGCAGCCAAGCTCCTCTCCATAGGCCTGCAAAAAGGAGATATCATCGCTACAAGTTT
Source organism: Bacillota bacterium (assembly GCA_012518215.1). NCBI lineage: Bacteria > Bacillati > Bacillota > Bacillota bacterium. The sequence continues at coordinate 23,545 of JAAYSV010000006.1, read as the reverse complement.
ACCTCTGTTGAAGGAACATATGTATCTTATGTACGCCTGTTTCCGTATCGGGGTAATCATTGCCCCGCTGGACCTGAGGCTGAAAGAACTTGAAATCAAGTACTGCCTTGAAAAGTTGAAGCCCAAAGCCTACTTTTTTCTGGGCAAAACACCCGTTGCCGATTTCAGGCCCATGATTGCCAAGGTGATGAAGTCAGCCCCTTACGTGCGCCACTGGATACAATTCCAGACAGAACCCGAGCTGGTCATGGATAATGCTCAGGGCATCTCGGAATTTGTCAAGGATATCAAGAAAGTTTATATCAAGAGCCTTTTCACGCGTAGTGTGAAAAAGGCAAAAGCCAAAGTTAAAAAGAGAGATGGGTGCATCATCATCTTCACCACCGGATCGACCGGTTCACCCAAACCGGCAGTGCTCTGCCACGAAGGCATATTGACACAAAATATCGGCCTGGCGGTAGCCTTTGAACTCGTGGAAGAAGACAGATTTCTCGTCAATCTTCCACCGTCCCATGTCGGGTGTACGACCGAGCAACTGGCTACAACCATCTTTGGCGGTGGCACCCAGGTGATCTTGCATATCTTCGATCCCAAGTTGAGCCTGGAGGCTATTCAAGAACACAAGGTAACTTGCATCGGGCAGATACCCGCCCTCTTCAACATGGAATGGCTTTTACCTGAATATGACTCCTACGATCTCTCCAGTTTACGCTTTGCCATCTATGGTGGCCAGGCTGTTTCGCGGGAGTTTCTGGTCAAGATGAAAGCGATGGCGCCGAGAATCGGAACCGGATTGGGTCTTACCGAAACGTCCGGCTTCTGCACCTATACCGATGTCAATGCCGATGTGGATGAAATCTGCCGCAGTATCGGCTACGATATGCCACTATGCCCCATCAGCATCCGCGACCCCATGGACAGGGATGGCAATGCCGGCAAAGAAAAACCCCCCGGCGAAGTGGGAGAAATATGCTTCAGCGGCCCCCAGATCTTCCTGGGCTATCTGAATGATCCCGAGAATACGGAAAAGACCATATCCAGGGATGGAATCTGTTATACCGGAGATCTGGGGTATTATGACGAAGAAGGACTGCATTTCTCCGGAAGATCCAAGATGGTGATCAAACCCAAGGGCTATCAGGTTTATCCCGACGATGTTGAACGCCACATCATCAAGAAGTTGAAAGAAAAGATCAATATGGTCGCTGTACTAGGCGCAGAGCATGCCATCTTTTCTGAAGGGATCATTGCTTTCGTGGAGCCGCTGGAAGGGGTAAGCGTTTCACCCGAAGAGGTTCTGGAAGCATGTCAGGATATATCTTCCTATTCAAGGCCCTCTCATGTGGAAATAGTGGAAACGGGGCAGTTCCCATTGAACAGGGTGGCCAAGACAGATTATCTTTTGTTGAAGGAAGAAGCCAAAAAAATCGTCGAGATCCTGCGCGGGGAAGGAAAATGGGATCGGGGATAATCCGGATCCCGGAAAAAAGATACGAAGAGGCCTCCTTTGAAGGAGGCCTCTTTTTTCAACTCGACCGAATCCGAACGGTAGAGAACAGGAGCCATGTTCAGCCTGTTTCCTTTTCCATTCATGCAGGGTTTGAAGCGGGCATTGCCTTCTCGTGAACAGCCAGGTCTGCATCACTGTGAAGCACGAAGCGAACTTCTTTGACATGCTGCAGATCCCTGGCCATTCTGGCCACCAGGTTCAAGGCAACTGCAGCTGCCTCGGCCACCGGATAGCCAAAAATACCCGTGGAGATTGCCGGAAAAGCCACCGAGGAGATCTTCCTGTCTTCCGCAATCTGCAAAGAATTGCGGTAGCAGTTCCTCAAGATTTCATCCTCGGGTTTATCAACGCCATAAACCGGCCCGAGGGTATGTATGACATATTTATTGGGAAGATTGTGAGCGCCGGTTATCACAGCCTCACCGGGCTTGATCGGCCCAAGTGGTACACATTCTTCCTTGAGGCCCGGCCCTGCCGCCCGATGAATCGCCCCGGCCACGCCGCCTCCAGGCAAAAGGCGTGCATTGGCTGCATTGACAATCGCCTCCATATCTTTCTGCTTCACTATATCACCCTTGATACACTCGACCATAACTCCATGATACTCCTTTTTCATGAACCAGACCCCCATCATCAAAATATAAAATGCCCCTTTCAGGCATCTCAAACAGCAAACCCGCGCTCGGCACCATCGCTGTATTCCCTCAGCTCATCCATCAACACTATTTTATCTTTTTGCCGCGATATTTCTGCCGCAAAAGCCATGAGATGGCTTTCCAGGGATGCTTTTGCAGACGTAAGCACCTTGGAAACCTTGTTGTTTTTTTCCTCTTCCAGAAATTTAACCAGAGACTTCATTATGCCGTCATCCCCGCCCAGATGCCCCGACAGGGACAGATCGGTTTTCATCAAAACCCTCTTTCTCACGTTATGATGATCATAAGTCGCAATTTCCTGGTTTTCGGCCGTGAATTTCCCCAGCAAGGTGCCCTTGGTTCCTTCAATTCTGATCCATCGCCCCTCCGAAGAAGCAAAGCCATGAACGGTCAAAGTCGCTTTTACATCATTTTCGAATTCCATGCTGACGATCTGGTTATCGCATACATCGTTGTCGCAATGGAAAACGCAACGTCCGTAGGGCCCTTCTTTCAAAGCCCGCTCCTTGCCCTCTTTCGAAAAGTCATCAGTAATAACAGAAGCCGGCCACATGTCCCATTCCACGAGTGTCTTCAAAGGACGGTAGATCATGCTGGCAAATTTCATGATAAAGGGGCAGTCCAGGGCAATCCTGGCCACGAGTCTCTTGTAAAAATATCGGGATCGCAAACCTACCTGCAACAAGGGTTCGGCCCTGCCATAGAGACGCGGGGCGTACCATTGACAGTTATCTTTGAGCGCACAATTATCGAGGCAACGAAGGGCAGCATTTTCCGGCGCATTCTCTTTCCGGTAGAAATTCAGTCCACCAAAAGAGCTCAGCTTTTTCACCGGGGAACCAACAAGCCAGTGGATGATGTCCAGGTCATGACAGGTTTTGGCCAGAATCATGGGACTCGACTCTTCGGTTCGGCTCCAGTTGCCTCTCACGTAGGAATGTGCAAAGTGCCAGTAGGAAACATTTTCACTATGGTTTATGTTTGTAATTCTTCCGATCCGGCCTTCTTCAACTACTCTTTTAATCGTGGAAAAGAATGGTGTATAGCGCAGGACATGGGCAACCCACAACTGCTTGCCAGACTGTTCAGCAATATTGATCATCCGGTAACATTCTTCCGGTGTCGTGGCCATGGGTTTCTCAACCATGACGTGATACCCAAGCCCCAGCGCCTTCAATACCGGAGCTGTATGCATCTGATCCTGGGTGGCGACAAAACATATGTCAGCCATTTTTTCCTGCTCCAGGATATCTTCCCAGGATTCGAAACATTTTTCAGGGCCGATGCCATGCGCCGCAGCAAACTTTTCACGCCTGACGGGCCTTGGCTCGGCAACCGCTACAAATCTTATTCTTTTTTTATTTTTCAGTGCCCACTGTCCGTATACACCGCTTCCCCTGTCACCTGCACCGATCAAGATAGCAGTTACCATAACTGTACAACCACCCTCTCAATATGTCTCCCCATATTTATATTATAGATGCTGATCATTATCATTAGTATAAGAAACAGGGGTAGCAAAGTAAAGACAAAGAGCGATATTGTTATTATTTTCAACAATTATCTTCCTATTCCCAGACTTTTTCCAGTTCAAAATCTTTTCCGATCAGGATCCGGTTCAAGCCATTGGCCGGAGGGTTTTTCGCAGTAATGGCTTCACTGCCGCGGTCCGGCGATAAATATTATTTGGCCAACAAGATGCGGTTATGTTAAAATGTTTGTGTTGTATTTTTTTAGATAAAAGCAGGTATAGCCATGAGGACCAGAAAATGAATCTAGCAAAACTGGCTGTAGAACGGCCGATTGCAACATGCACCATACTACTTCTTGTCATGGTTATCGGCATCGTTTCATTGTCCCAGGCTTCTCTCGGCCTTCTGCCAGATATAGAACCCCCGGTCCTTGCGGTCATCACCCTTTTTCCGGGAAGCGCCCCCCAGGAAACTCTTAGCCTGGTCACAGAACCAATCGAGGATATGGCCTCCACCACCAGCGGTCTGACCACGCTTTATTCTTTTTCACAGGAAAGCCTTTCCTTGATCGTCCTCCAGTTCAAATGGGGTACCAATGTCAGTGCACTGAGGGAAGATATCGGTGCACGACTGGACCTGCTTACCTTGCCGGAAGGCGTCCAGCGTCCCATAATACTGGAATTCGACCCGACCATGATGCCTATCATGCAGGTTTCGGTAAGCGGAAGCGAGGATCTGATTGCACTCACCGACCAGGCCCATGAAGTCATTGCCCCCCGTTTGGACACCGTCCCGGGTATTGCCAGCGTCAGCGTTGAGGGGGGAATCAACCAGGACCTTTTTGTTCACCTTTCTCCCAGAATGGTGGAAGAGAACAATCTATCCTTCAGTACGATCGTGGATATTCTGAGAGCCAGTCTACTCGATATACCGGCAGGCATCAAGGATATAGACGAACACAATGTCCGATTGCGATTCGTGGGCAAAACCCCGGACATCGATTTGATCAGGAATATCGTCGTCGGGTTCAACATGGACGAGGAGAAATTAAAAAATATTATAGGAAAATCAATCAACATCGACCTCAACAAGCATCTATCTTCCATGGACCTTCCGGAGTTCAAACCGGAAGATATTCCGATGGAAACCATCTATCTGAAAGACATGGTCGAAGATATTCACATAGATAAAGATCGCAATTATGTATCTATCACACTTGCACCTGACCAGCAGGACGATACGGTTTCTACCGACACTCTGGTCGATCTTCTCCCCCCGGAATGGAGAGAATATCTGCCCTGGGAACCCGCCGATGACCTTCTCCCCCCCGAAGAACTGGATCAGGGACAGATAATCATACCGATTCAGGATGATTACCTGAAGAACATTGACGAGGAGCAGATCGGGAACCTGGTTGTCAGCAGGGTCCCGGATTATGAATTGTGGATGGAACAGATCAAGGCGGGGGTTACCAGGGAGCTCGATCATGCATCACGAAAAATCGAAGATTCCCTGGCCGAACTTGCCTTGACTTACATCCTTACCCAGGCAGGCATGGCCGATCAAACCCAGATGTTCGAGGGGGATCTCCCCCTGATTCCCATATATCTCGGGTCGATAGGCGATATCGGAATCGCCAAACACCCCCAAAGCACCATAACGAGGATAAATCGGCAACCGGGCATCAGTCTTATCCTCCAGAAGGAGGGAGACGCCAATACCGTGGCCGTGGCCCGTGAAGTCCGCAAGGTTCTTGATGAGATAAAAGATGAATTCGCTTCCGATGGGAAAGAGATCTCCTATGCCTTCCCGCTTGACCAGGGACGCGAAATAGAGATGGCACTCAAGGATCTGGGGTGGACACTTCTTGGAGGCGCCTTGCTGGCCATCGTCATACTCATGCTCTTTTTAAAAAATTGGCGTACCGCCTTGATCATCGGGCTTTCCATCCCCACAGCCGTCATCTTCACTTTTTCCATTCTCTATTTCACGAAGATGACCATCAACCTGATGACCCTGGGAGGGTTGGCCCTGTCCGCCGGGATGCTCGTTGACAACTCGATCGTGGTCAGTGAAAATATCTATCGTCATTTTCAGCTCGGGGCAACACCGAGGGATGCTGCCGTCAAGGGCAGCAACGAGGTTTTTGGAGCCATATTTGCCTCCACCCTCACGACCATATGTGTCTTCTTTCCCGTGGTGTTTCTTAGCGGAATAGCCGGTGAACTGTTCACCGAATTCGCCGTCACGGTAGCCTGTGCCCTGCTGGCCTCACTGGTGATCGCCCTGACCGTCGTCCCCCTTCTGGCTTCCATCCTTCTGGGAACAGGCAAGGATATGGAAGCTGCCCCGCCACGTTTGCCATTTTACCGCCGCATCATGGACAGGGCCATCAAATACAGGTGGCCCGTGGCTGTCGGAGGGGTCCTCTTTTTTCTGCTCGGAGTGATGTTTTACCCGTCGCTGGGCACCGACCTCTTTCCCATTCCGGAGGAGCCATCATTTTCCATAGATATCACCCTGCCACCCGGTACACCGATGCATCATACGGATGATTATGTAAAAGAGGTGGAACAGATACTCGAGCAGTACGATCAGATCGATTCTTTCTCTGCCCGGGTCGGTGATGCTGGTTTCCTGGGGATGGCCATGGAATCCGGGATGACCAATCAAGCCCGGATCAAAGTTCGCCTGAACCAGGATTCATTCAGGGATATAGATAACCTGATTGCCCGGATACGAAAACAGACGGCAAAGATATTGCCGGAAGCAGAACTGATCTTTACCAGGGAAACGCTCCTCGAAGCATCCGGCATGGAAGTGGGATTGGAGCTTGACATCGAGGGAGAATCCCTGGAAAAGGTGAAGGACCTTTCAGCGGTGGTAGCCGAAAAACTGGGGGCTTTGCCCACTCTCACCGACGTCAAATCCTTGATGGAAGAGAACCGCCCCGAAATTCATATCAATATCGATCAGGAGAAAGCCCTCGAAAATGGGATTACCACCTTCCAGATTGCCATGGCCATACGGCAGGCAATCCAGGGTGTAACGGTAACCAATCTGGAAATAGATGACAATCTGTACAGTTTGATCGTCGGCTACAAGGAAGATGAACTTTCCACCACGGAAGAACTTGAGAAAATCAGCGTGCAGACCATGACTGGATCTCACGTACGGCTTGAAGATGTAGCCACTCTCGAGGAATCTTTCGGGCCGCTCAGTATCCCCCGCAAGAACAAACACATTATCGGTCAGGTACAGGCCCAATACCGGGGCCTTGATTTTGGCACAGCGCAGGATGAGGCCCTGAACGCCCTTGAAGAAATCGATATCCCGCCCGGCTACAAGATTGAACCTTCGGGTACCGCCAAGATAATGGAGGAAGCTTTCGGTGAACTGGAACTGGTCTTCATTGTTGCCGCGTTGCTGGTATATTTCGTCATGGCCGCGCAGTTTGAATCTGTTCTCTATCCTTTTATCATCATATTGAGTCTTCCGCTGGCCTATACAGGTGCCATTCTGGCCCTTCTCATCACCCGGAACAGCGTAAGTGTCCCGGCCATGATCGGGGCCATTGTCCTCTCGGGAGTTTTTGTAAACAGCGGCATCATCATGGTTGATTTCATCAATCAGCTGCGTCAGATTCACAAATTGCCCCTGAAAGAAGCCATTGTCGAAGGTGCGGTGGCTCGCCTGAGACCGATCCTGATGACCACCCTGACTACCATCCTGGGACTTCTGCCGCTTGCTTTCGGCATGGGGCAGGGAAGCCAGATCCAGGCCCCGATGGCTATTGCCATCATCGGCGGCCAGACCGGCGGCACTTTGCTGCTGCTGGTCTTCATACCGGTGTTGTATTACCTGTTTAGCCGCCGTGCAGAAAAAAAAGAAACGAAGCATTCCAGTTAGCATCTTTGCAATATATACTGAAGGAACTACCGGGGAAGGTTGATATTTCTTGTTATTTCGGGAGACAGCTTGTAATTCCGCTCGAAGGTAATCAATCCATTGCGTTCCTGGTATGTATCGTACTGCTGTGTATAACAATACCCACAGACCCAATCCTCTTCCATGATCGCCCGGGTGTAATCACGAAGATTTTCTTCCAATCCCTTGCCTTTCTTGCTTCGATAAAAACCGAACCCGCCGTATTCGCTGATCATGATAGGTTGGCCACTGTATCTGGCTCCCGGCGCAAGGGGCCTTTTTACAATCGGGATCCAGGGAAACAGGAGGTTGTAGAGATGCCCCAACAGCCCGTATTCCATATTTTTTCCTGAACGGTAACGCTTGAACATCTGTTGAAATCTCTTCGCCGAAGGCGCGACCAGAGGATAAAGATGGATATCGACAATATCCGAATCCACATGATCGAAACCGCTATTGTCGATCACCGGGCGTGTGCGATCAAAGTTGCGGGTAAATGCAACCACTTTCTTTATGAAGAGGCGTGTGCTTTTTTTCCAGAACAGATCCATAACCCCCCAGGTTTCGTTGAAAGGAACCCAGGCAATGATGCAGGGATGGTTGAAATCCCGCCTCATGAATTGTTTCCATTCTTCAAAGAGGCCCTTCCTGCTGGCCCTGGATGGTAGATAGAATGAGGGCATCTCCGCCCAGGTCAGAAGGCCGAGAGTGTCGCACCAGTAAAGCAGCCTTTTATCCTCTATCTTCTGATGAATGCGGATCCCGTTGTAGCCCATTTCCTTGACCATTTCAACATCTCGCCGCAACACCTGATCATCAGTGGCCGTATAATGCCCCCCCGGGTAATAACCCTGGTTGAGGAGAAGTTTCTGATAAAGAGGGCGGCCGTTAAGGAAGATCCGGTCGCCCTTGATACTGATCTCCCTCCACCCGAAATAACTTTCAACCTGGTCGCTTACTGCCCCATCCGGGCCTTTCAGTGTATAATACACCCTGTACAGATCTGGCTTGTCCGGGGACCAGGGAAATATTTTCTTCAAGGCGATGCTCAACGAACTTTGGACTCCTTCGAGTTCTGTCTCCACGGAAGCAGATCTGCCTCCCTCCGGATCGACTACCCTGATCAATATCCGTGCTCCGGTGTCCCGGTTCAACCTGATCTTGAAAACCATGCTCTCCTTCCTGTAGTCGGGCAGGAGCAGAACCTCTTCCAGATATGTTGAACCAACGCTTTCCAGCCAGACCGTCTGCCATATCCCGCTGACCGGCCGATAAAATATCATGAAGTCTTTTTTGAGAAAACTTTGTTTGCCCCGCACCTGGAACATGGATCGAGAATCCTCGGCCTTGACCACCAGGACATTCTCCCCTTCGTTCAGGAAAGAGGTGATATCAAAACTGAAAGGAGTGTATCCCCCCCGGTGCTCGCCTGCAAAATGCCCGTTGATCCAGCACCGGGCATGATAGTCAACTGCACCGAAATGGAGCAGCGCTGGTCTGCCCTTCATCTTCGGGGGCATGGTAAACCGTTTTAGATACCAGAGGAAACGGGGTGGATGCGCCCGGGACTTTCCGCTGGCATCGGACTCCACCGGGAAGGGAACGATGATTTTGTCGGGCAAGGATGTCCTGTTGAACCACTTCTCCTTCTCACCCACTCCTCCGGGATCATAGGCAAAATCCCATTCGCCGTTCAGATTCATCCAGGTTTTTCTCTGAAAATCCGGGCGGGGGTACTCCGGCCGAGGCATTATGTCTACCAATACAAGTTCCTCTCCTTCGATTTTTCCAGATTAGCATTGATGTATGTTCAACGTATTTACCAGGGGGAAATACTGTTCGTACAGGTGAGCCCCCGAGGAATAAGCAACTATCGGCCCGTCCTCGGCTGGAAAGGAAAGTTGCATCAGGATATATTCTTTCAACAATTGCAACCCCCCTATGTTCTCCGGAAAACCGGCAAAAAGATCCCAGGACCTGAAGAAAAGGGACATGAGAAGCCTGCCTTCGACGATTTTAAAATCAACCACCCGCAGGCAGGGAGGGTCCTCAAGTTCGATACTGTCCTGATCACCAATATTCATACAAGCCTGGTTGGTGGCTCCCCCGGAAACATTCAACAAATAAATCAGCCTGTCCAGCTGCCGGGAAATGTACTGTCCATAGGTGTAGTCTTCCTTCTCCCCTTTTGTGTCGGTAGCCAGGTACTCATAAAAATAAGCCTGGATCTTCTCTTCGGATGTGGGTGCAGGAATGCTTGAACTTTCTGGCATGGAAACAGCCAGGGGCCTGATTCCCGGATTTTCAATGACAACAGCGAGGTGATCGAGCTGTTTTCGTATCTGTCCCTCGTAGCTACCTTTCTCGATCTTGTAACTGTACCCGTATCGGGCGCAGGACCACATCGACATCCTCCAGGCTTGCTCTATCGTCCGTTCTTTGATGATCCTCAACCGCAACAACCCCTTTGGCCTTATTTCACCTTTTTCAGGCTTTTTTTATATTATATATTACCATCTATTGCCCGATAATTAAAGTTCATTCAAACTTCGGGCTCCGCAGGCCGGGTCGCCCCACGGCGTATCGGATGTACAACACCCATTCCGTATCCGTACACAAACAGGGGAAGGCCCTGTCCGGCCTTCCCCTGCTTTACCGTCTGACTTCGACCGTCAAATCGGGTGAAGAAATAAAAATGGTGGAGAGGACTGGATTCGAACCAGTGAAGGCACTGCCAGCAGATTTACAGTCTGCCCCCTTTGGCCAACTTGGGTACCTCTCCACACAAATCCCTGTCAAAGCAAATTTTATTTGGCCGGGGAAATCCGAGCTGTAACCGCCACCCATCCGGTGCTGTTTGCGTTTTTCCCCACGCATATTTTACATGAGTATAGCAAGGCTGTCAAGAAAGCCGGAGAGTCAGATATTTCGAGCCGCCCCTGTTTCATGACAGCAATTACCCTTCACCTCAACTGTACATACGTTCGGGCAATAGCAAGTTACAATGCCGGATCATGGTTGATCCCGGAATCGCATATTTTTTTGACTGACTCCGATAGCTTTCACGCCATTACATAAAAAACCCGGCATCTCGTACCGGGATCGAAACTATTTGTTTTGCTGGAGCCGACGGGGGGACTCGAACCCTCAACCTGCTGATTACAAATCAGCTGCTCTGCCAATTGAGCTACGTCGGCCCGGATTACCCCTTCTGACTGACGAAACATATTATATCCCACGTTCAATGATATTTCAAGGGGCAGAAACAACGAATGCCTGCCGCCAACAATGTATCGTGTCCATCCCTGGCTGAATCAAAGTCCATTGGTTTTCTCTGTAAACCATGACATTACATCTTCCTCGCCCGCCTCTATCCTCGTTTCAAGCTCTATCCTTGTCTTCTCATCGCAAAGGCCATCCCGGCAATTGGCCCGTACTTTCAGTATGTCCATGATCTGATCATGCCTTTTTTCGGAAAGATCCCAGAAAAACATGGGTATGGTCCCCAAAATACCACTGATTATACCGACCAGACACATTGCCCTGATGATGGGATTGATCACGCCGGCGTTGTAAAGAGGGCTGATAACTCCTTCCACTTCTCCCATGTAGCCAAAATATTTCTGCACATTGGGTTGGATGAAAGCAGGTAATATGCCAAATACGGCCATGAGTATCCCCGAAAACTGTGACAGAAAACCTTCCAATCGGTCACCTGTCCTGTATTGTTGATAGTCGTACAACTGCGATGTGATGGCCGGTTGGGTGACCACCTGCACCGCATTGAATAACGTAATCAGATAACAGGAGGCCAACAGCAGATAGGGGTAATCGAGCAAAAATATCATCGGGATGGTAAAGAAAATGGAACCTGCATTGGAATATATGATCAGATTCCGCTTCCCGACCTTGTTGATAAGCCATGGTGCCAGCAACATTCCGGGAACGCTGGCTGTACCCAGGATGGTGGCGAAAATGGACTGCACGCTGGCAGCGTAGGCCTCCGATGCTTTTGGGGCCAGCATATAGACACAGATCCAGACGAAAAAAGAAGTTCCGACCAGTTTGAATATTCCCAGAACGGTGCTAGTATTCAAAATCCAGAAATACTTGTTTTCCAGGGTCCGCTTGACACCATCAAGAAAACTGACCCTGTGTCTGAAGGTTTTGTGGACTACTATTCTTTCCCTGGTGTAAAAAGCAGCGATCAGCCCCCAACCAAAACAAACGATAGCCATGATGGGCAGGATCCATTGGAAGGTGCCGATGGCATTGACCCCTTGAACTATGACCGTCTTCTCCCCCAGCTCATTTACCCCGTAGACCGTGAAGAGGAGATTGGCAAGCAATGGAAAGATGAAATTGACAATGGTCGGGCCCAGTGAATAGATGAAAGCACCGTAAGACATCAGTTCGGTTCGTTCCTCGGGGCTGGGCGAGATCACCTGAACCAGGGCGATAAATGCGTTGGAGTAGATTACAATAAAAATCTGTTGCAAGTTGAACAGAATGGCAAAAACGATCACCATGGCAAGATGATTGTCGATCATGGGCGGAATCCACCCGATGGCAAAAAAGAGGATGACGATGGGAATGGGCATTGAAATCAGATAAGGCCTGAATTTTCCATACCTGGTGTTGGTATTATCAATGATCATGCCAATCAAGGGTGATCGAATCAATACGAACAGGCTGCCGGCTATCCCCACCCACATGATTTCATCATTGGTAAAATTCAAAGCTGCGGCAATGTAGATCCCGTAAGTAAGGGCAATGAAAAACGGTAACATCGTTCCGCCCACCGCACCCATACCGCCAACAGAATAAGCAAAAAATTCCTTGAATGGCAGATAGCGTCCCGGGGGAGGAACATGCCAATGATCCTTCAGGTATTTTATGTAATCCGGGATTTTTTGGAAGGGGTTTCCGGTTCTGGCGGTGCTCCCGGGAACATCGGTTGCACTTTCGCGAGGGGGGTGAACCCTGTTTTGAAATTTGTCCATTGTTTGTTACCTTGATTTCTTTTTTTCCATGAAAACATCACCATACCCGGCATTTTTCAAAAAATCCCCGCCCTGGTTCAGACAGCGATTGTTACCACACTATTTTTTATCTACGTTTTCAAACCATGCCAGAATATTTTTCTCTCCCGCTTCTATCCTGGCTTCAAGCTCTATCTTCGTCTTTTCATCGCAGAGACCATCCTCGAAATTGGCCCGTACTTTGAGGATGTCCATGATCTGGTTATGTCTCTTTTCCGAGAGATCCCAGAAAAACATGGGGATGGTGCAGATGATTCCACTGATTATTCCGATGATACACATCGTTCTGATAATGGGATTGATCACATCGGCACTGTAAAGGGGACTGATGACTCCTTCCATCTCGCCCATATAACCAAAATATTTCTGAACGTTCGGTTGTATAAAAGCAATCATGATCGTAAAAATGGCCAGGATTATGGCCGTGAATTGTGACAGAAACCCCTCCAGCCGGTCACCCGTTTTATATTGCTGGTAATCATACAACTGCGAGGTGATAGCCGGTTTGGTGACCACCTGTACCGCATTGAAGAGAGTGATCAGAAAACAGCTGGCCAGCAACAAATAGGGATAATCGAGGAAAAAGATCATCGGCACTGTGAAAATAATGGTGCCCATGTTTGAATATACAATCAAGTTCCGCTTGCCAAATCTGTTGATAAGCCATGGCGCCAGAAGCATGCCCGGCACACATGCCATGCCCATGATCGTTGTGAAAATTGATTGTACGCTGGCAGCAAATGCCTCCGACATTTGCGGGGCAAGCATATAATTGCAGATCCAGACAACAAAGGTAAGGGCAATCAGTTTCAACGCTTCCAGAGCTGTGCTAGCGTTCAAAATCCAGAAATACTTGTTCTCCAGGGTTCGCCTGACTCCTTCAAGGAACCCGATCCGATGTTTGAATTTTTTGGGAACAACGATTCTCTCCTCGGTAAAGAAAGCGGCAATCAGGCCAAAACCAAAAAACAAAATGGCCAGGATGGGCAGGACCCATCTGAAAGTCCCGATAGCATTGATTCCCTGAACAACGATGATCTTCTTTCCCCACTCGTTTGTCCCCCAGACCGTGAACAGAAGATTGGCGGCCAGGGGGAAAATAATATTGATCAGGGAAGGACCCAGTGAATATATAAATGCACCATAAGACATCAGATCGGTCCGCTCTTCCGGGCTTGGTGAGATAACCTGAACAAGTGATGTAAATGCGGTGGTATAAATGACGATAAAAATCTGTTGCAAATTGAACAGAATGGCAAAAACAATCACCATGGTAAGGTGATTGCCAATCATGGGCGGGATCCAGCCGATGGCAAAAAAAAGGATAATGATAGGAATGGGCATTGAAATCAGATAGGGCCTGAATTTTCCGTAGCGGGTGTTGGTATTGTCAATGATCATGCCGATCAACGGTGACCGGATCAAAACAAATATGCTGCTGGCAATCCCTACCCACATGATCTCATCATTGGTGAAATTCAAAGCTGCGGCTATGTAGAGTCCGTAAGTCAAGGTAACAAAAAATGGCAGCGTCTGGCCGCCGTAAACACCTATGCCCCCGACCGAATAAGCGAAGAATTCTTTGAATGAAAGATGACGTCCGGGGGGAGGTTCATTCCAGTGTTTTCCAAAATATTTTCCGTAGCCGAGGAGCTTCTGAAAAAAGCCTTCGGTTTTGACGGGGGTGTTGCTATCCTGGGGGCTTTCATTGCCGGAAACCTGAACCCTGCTATCATGTACGTTCATAAATATACCTGCTACTGTGTGATATAAAGCATATCCATTATATAAAACCCATGGTAACAAATACAGTGTTAAAAATAACCCTTTTTCAAAAACGGATTATTTCCCGGTCCCGGACATGGCCATCAGATGTTTTTCCAATTTATGAGCCTTTTAACTCTGTCCCCCCATCCCCGTTCAACTTGTTACGAGCCGTCAAAAATCACTACCATAAATACTTCCCGGAAAACTACTTCCAGGACAGATGATACCAATGAAACCATTCCCGGACCCGGCAGTAGCCTTGATCATTCCGGGCCAGGAGTGTCTTGCCGACATTTTTCTGCCCTACACCCCGCGCTCCTGCATACGATCGGAATCGTCCAGCGACGAGATTTCCATCCCTTTCATCGCCTCGCCCAGTCCACGTGATATATTGACCAGGACAGAGGGATCATCGTAGTGCAACGTCGCCTTGACGATGGCCGCCGCCCGCGCCGCCGGTTGGTCAGATTTGAAAATCCCTGAACCAACAAAGATCCCATCAGATCCCAGTTGCATCATCAGGGATGCATCGGCAGGGGTTGCAATGCCGCCGGCAGCAAAATTGGCCACCGGAAGACGCCCTTCCTTCTTGACCAGCTTCAGTAATTCTATACTCACTCCCATTTGCTTGGCCAGAACGACGAGTTCCTCGTCTGGAGTCTCCATCACCTGGCGCAATTCCGCATTGACACAACGGATATGGCGCACAGCTTCCACCACGTTTCCGGTGCCCGGTTCACCTTTGGTGCGGATCATCGAAGCCCCCTCGGACAACCGCCTCAACGCTTCCCCCAGATCCCTGGCTCCACAAACGAACGGAACTTTGAAGTTGTGCTTGTCCAGATGAAACACCTCATCCACCGGGGTAAGCACTTCGCTTTCATCAATATAATCCACGCCGATCTCTTCAAGTATCTGGGCCTCGGCGATATGCCCTATCCTTACTTTGGCCATCACCGGAATATCTACCGCTTCCATTATCCTGACAATTATTTCGGGATCGGCCATGCGCGCCACCCCTCCCGCAGCCCTGATATCGGCGGGAACCCTTTCCAGAGCCATAACTGCAACTGCCCCGGCTTCCTCGGCAATGCGGGCCTGCTCGGGAGTTGTAACGTCCATTATAACGCCGCGTTTTTTGATCTCGATCCCCTTCACCATTTTCTCGGCCCCGGTTTCTTTCATGAATCATGCCCTCCTTTGAGTGCCACTATTGAATATAACAAGTTTTGTAGAATTGAAAAACCGATCAGTTAAAACATTCCCCTGCAACTCCATCAATTTTATCAAAGTTGCAAGGTGTAATCAAGTTGGTAAATCAAGCCCGGAACACACCCCATGAGCGAATCGAGGTGCGATTTTCCAGGAAACAGCGAACATGAATTTGTCCGTGATGATTCATGTTTTTTCCGCTTATTTTGTCTGTTCCTCCATGGACTGCATAAGAAATAATCTATTGGCAAATTAATATTACCATAAGCATGATGGACGGCCCATCATTGTCGACCCAAAAGGAGCAAGGATAATGTTCGCCGGATTTTCAGCCGTCTTCGAAGCACTCGATCTGATCGAGAGTGAACTCGAAAATGGAATCAACGAGCAGGAAAAGAACAAGGTTGCCGACATCATGATTTCTTTACGCGGCACCATGGACAAGTGTGTTCAAAACTGGTTGAAATTCGAGGAACGCGTCAATGCCATCCAGGAAAAATATAATATTGTTCTGCCCGACACTCTTCCGGATGGATTCCTCGATGATTTCACGAATTGGGAGGACTCCTTCCTGTCCAAGGAACCATCCGGAAAGGATACTGAAATCAAAAAGGACGGTCAACTGTTGTCCGGCATCAATCCGGAAACCGATGCCAACGACAAAGTTTCCGCCAATAACATCAAAACAAGTTTTATCAGCATCAGTGAAGAAAAAGCGATCACTTCCTTCCGCAAGGGGCTTGGATTCTGGGATCTGGCCATGCTGGACGAGGCGGTAAAAGAATTCGAGAAGGTGACAAAGATGGAGCCGAATTTTATCATTGGCCACTTCTGCCTCGGCCTCTCTTCAAACCAGAAAGGGGATCATGAAAAAGCTCTTCAGGAGTTGAAACTCGTTACTGCCCTCGACAGCGATCCTGCCACCAAGGCACTTGCTTACAATACCATCGGCAGTATCTATGCCGATCAGGGCAAATATCAATGGGGCCTGGAAAATTTCAAAAAGGCTATCGGGGCGGATGCCGGTCTGGTAGAAGCGCATTTCAACCAGGGTGCTGCCCTCTACAACATGGCATCCTATGAAAAAGCTGTGAAAGCCTTCATGAAGGTACTGGAATCCACCCCGGATGATTGGGAAGTGTTTTTTTACCTGGGCAAAGCAATGGGGTATCTGGGGAAATGGGATGAATCCCTTGATTTTCTGGAAAAAGCATATCGCTTGAATCCCCACGAGCCATTCATAACTTTCGAGTTGGGTGTCGTCCATCGTTTTCTGGGCCACCGCAACAAAGCATCACTATATTTTTTTGCCACCCAAAGATTGCTCAAGTAGATCCACTGAATGCAGGACTTTTGGACTTTGCCGACGAATTGATAAACTTCGGGAGCAGTATCCTTCTTCACCATCTGCATATAAACAGGAGGTAAATTTCATTGTCCCTGAAAATCGGCCTCATCGGAGGGACAGGCCTTTACGGCCTTGAATTTCTCGAAAAAGTAGAAAAAATAATGGTATCGACCATCTACGGCCAGGCAAGGATAAGCAAGGCAACGGTTGACGGCATCGAAGTGTTTTTTCTGCCGCGGCATGGCAGCAAACACAGCGTCCCCCCCCATCTTGTCAATTACCGGGCCAATGTTGCCGCCTTGAAATTTTTGGGTGTAAAAAAGGTATTTGCCACCGCAGCTTCGGGTTCCCTGAACCGCAAAATGCCCCCGGGTTCAATCGTGATTATCGATCAATTTATTGACCTGACCAGCGGGCGTCCCTCCACTTTCTATGACGGCACCAACTACCCTGTCGCGCATACCGACTTTACGGAACCTTATTGTCCGGGGTTGCGTGAAGTAATCATGGATGAATGCCGAAAAGCTGGGCACGATTATTTTGATCGGGGCACCTACATCGCAACGGAAGGGCCCCGTTTTGAAACCCCTGCTGAAATTCGCGCTTACCGGCATATGGGGGGCGACCTGGTGGGGATGACCAATGTCCCCGAGGTTGTGCTAGCACGTGAGGCCGGGCTCTGCTATGCAGCCGTGGCATTGGTTACCAACTATGCTGCCGGGATATCCCCGGATATCCTCAGCCATGAAGAAGTCCTCGAAGTGATGGCCTTGCATGGTGAAAGAATCAGCAAGCTTTTCCTGTCATCGATTCTTAATACACCGGAGCATGGAAAATGTTCCTGCTTCTCTGCCGGCGAGCATTTCGAGATAAACGGCAGCGTACATAACGTTTATGATGAAAAATAATGGAGTCGTGTTGACTGTATGCAACCCATGATCTGGGATGATAAAGCCCGAAATTTGAAATTGCTGGATCAGAGAATCCTCCCTCACCGGATTCTCTATCATCATTGCCACAATGCAGATGATGTCGCCCGGGCCATTGCTTCCATGGTTGTCAGGGGGGCCCCCGCTATAGGAATATGCGCTGCATTCGGACTGGCCCTGGAAGCTCTTTCTGCCATTGCCAGACCGGGGATTGCAGAGGAAAACTTCTGGTCGGAAATGAGAAGCGCCTACCACCGCCTCAGCGAATCACGCCCCACCGCTGTCAACCTGGAGTGGGCCTTGAGACGTATATGGTCAATCAAGGACAGAGCAAGTTCACCTTCCCTGATCGCCGATCTTTGGCTTGAAGAAGCAAAATCAATAATGCATGCGGACATTGCGGTCAACAAAAAAATCGGTGGTTTCGGTGCCGCACTTGTAAACGATGGAGCCACGGTACTGACTCACTGCAACGCCGGTGCACTGGCCACAGGTGGTTGGGGAACAGCGTTGGGAGTTTTTCGCTCGGCATATCATGAGGGGAAAAAATTTGCCGTATTCGCATGTGAAACAAGACCGTACCTGCAGGGTGCCCGGCTGACGGCTTTTGAATTGCAGCGGGGGGGCATGGAAGTTATCCTGATCACCGATAGCTGCGCCGCCACGGTCATGGCTGAAGGAAAAATCGATCTGATTATAACCGGGGCGGACCGCATTGCCGCGAACGGGGACACGGCCAACAAGATCGGAACATATGCGCTGGCCATCCTTGCTCATTATCACCATATCCCATTTTATATCGCCGCCCCTGTCTCTACCATCGATTTCAACCTGGATGAAGGCAGCCGCATACAGATCGAAAAACGGGATCCACGCGAGGTAACTCACTTTGCAGATAAACTCATTGCTCCTGAAGGAGTTACCGCTTACAACCCCTCTTTCGATGTAACACCGGGAACATTGATTGACGGTTTTATCACCGAAAGGGGCATATTCAAATATGATGAAATAATTGAATTGAACAGAAGCACCTGAATCCCGGGCATGGCAGCTTTTGTTTATCAATTAGATTCCTTTTGCAGGGAGGTTAAAATAAATGCCGTCTCTTTTTATCAGAAATGCCACCATAGTTACCATGGATGATGACCGAAATATCTTTGAAGGCTCTCTCTTGATCGGCGGTGGGCTCATCATGCGTGTAATTGAAGGCATCACAACGGATGACAATCTGGCCCGCCTGGCACTGCCACCCACCACAGAAATAATCGATGCCTCCGGCCTGATCGTCATGCCAGGAATGATAAATACCCATGGCCACGCAGCCATGACACTTTTCAGGGGATTCGCCGATGACCTGCCCCTGCAGGAATGGCTGGAAGAAAAAATATGGCCGCTTGAAAACCTCCTGACCGCGGAAGATATTTTCTGGGGAACGATGCTCGGCATTGCGGAGATGATCCGCAGCGGAACAACCACCTTTACCGATATGTACTTTTCCATGGATCAGGTAGCCAGGGCTGTTGAAATCACGGGTATCAGGGCTGTACTGGCACATGGAATAGTGGGAACAAGCGGGCGGCTGGAGAAAGACCTGTATGATACCGAAAAACTGGTTGAAAACTGGCACGGTGGTGCGGGAGGGCGTATAACCGTTACCCTCGGCCCACATGCACCCTACACCTGCCCCCCGGAATCCTTGAAAAGAATAATTTCCCTGGCTGAAAAAGTAAACCTTCCCATCCAGATCCACATGTCTGAAAGCAGGCTCGAAATTGAAAACTGCCTGAAAGAACACGGAGTCACCCCCGTGGAACTGGTTGACAGGGTCGGTCTTTTTGAAGGCCGAAAAGTCATCTGTGCTCATTGCGTCCATCTTCGTAACCATGACATTGATATATTGGCTGCAAGGAAAGCCGGGGTTGCTCACAACCCGACCAGCAATCTTAAATTGGGAAGTGGGATTGCCCCCGTCATAGATATGCTTCAAGCAGGCATCAAGGTCGGTATTGGCACCGATGGTGCAGCAAGCAATAACAACCTGGACATGTTTGAAGAGATGCGCCTCGCTGCCCTCCTGCCCAAGGGGTTGGAAGAAAACCCCTCTCTCCTGCCGGCCGCCAAAGCCCTTCAGCTGGCAACCACGAACGGGGCTGAAATACTTTTTTTGCCGAAGACAGGGGTGATTGAAGAGGGATATCGCGCCGACATCATCGGTATAACCAGAGATCTTCCCCATCTCCAGCCCCCCCATGATGTTGAAGCTCATCTGGTTTATTCTGCCTCCGGTTCCGATGTGGAACTAAGCATTGTCGATGGCAGAATATTGATGAAAGAGGGTAAACTTGTTACTATGGATGAGGAAAGAATATTTTTTGAAACCGATCGAAGAGCAAGACGACTGGCGACAGATAATTAGTTTTTGTTCAAAAAAACGGAGTGGTTCATTTCATGTTCAAAAATTCAATCCTTGTTACCAACGACGATGGTATCTTTGCCGAAGGCATACAGGTTCTCAGCCAGAAAATATTCGAGGCATACAGTCAGGAGTTGGGCATATCGATCGTGGCTCCCGATCACGAACAAAGTGCGGTGGGGCATGCTATTACCATGCACCGCCCACTCCGTGTGGAACCTGTTAGATATTTACACAATCCGGAATTGGCCGCATGGTCCGTTAACGGCACCCCATCGGACTGTGTAAAACTGGCCGTCGAGTCTCTCCTGCCGGAAAGACCTTCATTGGTCATTTCCGGTATCAATCAAGGGAGCAACCTTGGAACCGACATCTTCTACTCGGGAACCGTGTCGGCGGCCGTGGAAGGGGTCATTCTGGGAATACCATCCATCGCCATCTCCCTTGTCAAGCCTGATGAATCCGGTTTTGAATTCTCGGCCAGGTTCGCCTGCCGCCTGATACCCCTTCTGATCGAAACCAGCCTTCCACCCGGGACTTTGCTCAATATCAATGTCCCGCCCGGCACCGGTGATAAGATCAAAGGGGCCCGCGTAACCCGCCTGGGAGACCGCCGCTACCGCAACACTTTCCAGAAGAGAACCGACCCTCGCGGCAAACACTATTACTGGCTAGCCGGCGATGTCATCGAAACACAAAATGAGGAAGAATTCGATGTGGGCGCAAGCAAGGAAGGTTACATTTCCATCACGCCGATCCATTTCGACCTCACACGCTACGATCTGTTTGAAACCCTGCAAAAAACAATCGATCGTATCGATCTTTTTGCCAAAAATGAACGTGTTGATACCGAGATTTGACCATTTTTTCCGGATAAATAATTCTGGATATCATTTATATTACAGGGAGGAAACCCCGCCATGACCATATTGCGGCCTTCAAGCAAAAACTGCTATGTTATCCCCAGGCAGGGCGCGATGCGCGTTGAAGCCCGGGTTTATCTATCCAAAAAGATGGCCCGCTCTTTTGCTGAAAAAGAAACCCTGGCCCAGCTCATGGACGCGGCATCCCTCCCGGGCGTTTACAGGTATGTTCTGGGGATGCCTGACATTCATAAAGGTTTCGGCTTGCCCATCGGCGGAGTGATGGCCATGGACAGCGAGGATGGGGTAGTTTCTTCCGGAGCAGTGGGCATGGACATCAACTGCGGTGTCCGTCTCCTGAAAACAAATATTCCGGCAAGTGAAATGGACAAACCGTTACTCCGCAAGATCATGCAGGCGATCACTGCCAGAGTCCCAACCGGAATCGGAAAAGAAAGCCGACATGTTGGAAATATCAAAGATATCTTGAACAAAGTCGTAACCGGCGGGGTTCCCGCATTGATCCAGATGGGCCTTGGCAGAGGAGAGGATATCGATTCCATCGAAGAACGGGGCAAATTCCCCGGTGCCGACCTCGGATCCGTGAGCAAGAAGGCAATCTCGAGAAGCAACCAGCTATCCACCATCGGTGGCGGAAACCATTTTATCGAAATCGGGCATGTTGCCGAAGTTTTTGACAGAGACTTTGCCGGCAGGATGGGGTTACGGGAGGGGTACCTTACCGTCCTCATCCATACCGGAAGCCGGGGGTTCGGCCATCAGATCTGTACCGACTATTCGCGGACCATGAAGAAGGACGCTGCCCGTATGAAAATTTCCCTGCCCAATGCCGGGCTTGCCTGTGTCCCTATCAGATCACCGGAAGGCAGGAAATACCTGGCAGCCATGGCCTGCGCCGTGAACTTCGCTTTCTGCAATCGCCAATGGATCACCCATGACATACGGGAAGCCTTCGCCGAAATTCTGGGTGGTAGAGACACCGATTATGACCTGGGTATCGTCTACGACGTTGCCCACAATATCGCCAAGTTTGAAAAAATTGATGGAAAAACGCTATTGATTCATCGTAAAGGTGCAACGCGTGCACTCCCACCCGGACATCAGCTCAATCCACCAAAATTCCGCCATACCGGCCATCCGGCCATTATTCCGGGCAGCATGGGGACCTCATCATACATTGTAACCGCAACCGAAAAGGTGTCGGCGACCTTCAATTCGGTCAACCATGGCGCCGGCCGCCGCCTCTCCCGTTCCGCAGCAAAAAGGGAAATATCGGTCAAGGAACTGGAGAAGAAAATGAAAGATATCCTGATCATGGGGCGTGATTTCCGCGCCTATCTCGATGAAGCTCCCCAGGCATACAAGGATATTGAAACTGTCATTGACACCCTGGCCGAAATCGGCATTACCCGCAAGGTAGCCCGCCTCTTCCCCCTGGCAGTCATCAAGGGTGAAGAATAGCCCCATTATATTGTCATTTCCATATCCTCATGTGCATTATTGTAACGGTAGAGGCATACCCATTAACCAGAAGGATGTATTTTACCCGGGGTAAAGCACATGAATTTTAAAATCAATTCCCGCAGTTGGCACAGGCCCGACCTCTTCTGGCTGGGTATATCGATCTTGAATATTTTGATCATAGTCTCCCTTGCCTGCCTGGTTTTTTTACGTTCACCCGCCCGTGGATCTCCCGCCTACAATCTGGCCGTGAAAGCCCTTGATAACTTGAAAAATAATGACAATTATGTTCTCTATATTTATGAACATGCCGGAGAGAATTCCCTGGGTTTCAGGGGGCATTACACCGAGGGAAATTTGACCGGTCTGATCCTCGAGCACAATGTGCATATTCTTTATAAACCCGGACGACTATATGTCCGTCATGATGAGGATTCGGATTGGGAAAGTGCGGGGCATGCAGAACTTGCAGAATTGGAAGCTTTCCTCACCACCCCTCACGAAATAATGACCCTGATCGGTGACGAGCTTGCCAATGTTCTCATGGGGCCGGAAAAAGGCCGTGATGACAGAATATATAAAACTGTATACTGGGTTATCGAAACCCCCGAAATCATTGAAAGCCTCTTCCCCGCCCTGGATCCGGCCACCGTGGAAGAAGGCACCCTCGGTATGGAAATAGCAGCCATCGATTGTACCATATGTCAATTCAGAATCAATCTGGTTCTGGCCAATTCCGCCGATGAAAAGCAGATTGTGCAGCGTACCTTGAACATATCCTCCGAAAAGCGAAAAGTTGTCAAGGAAAAGGGAAAATGTCCTGAAAACGAGTAAACATTAGCCCCAAGGTATAGCTATAATCAAGAATAATTTGCTGTTGTGTACAGCAAATCTTCGTAGGTTAAGCCCTCTGGAATTTCCCGG